>CAZXNP010000058.1:0-9162 GCA_964642035.1 uncultured Anaerolineales bacterium
GTCACCGTCCTGGCTGGGCCCGGGGGCAACGGCGGTGGAGCACTGGTGGCGGCCCGATGGCTTGCGAACCATGGGGCACGGGTGCGGATTCTCCTGGCCCGACCGGCCTCGGAACTGGCTCCGGTGACCGCCGCTCAACTCGCGATTCTCGAACGCATGGAGGTGCCGGCCCAATGGGTCGGCGGCGCGGTCGAGGCGGCGGCGGCGCCTGTGCCGCCGGAGCCCCCGGGCTTGATCCTCGATGGCGTCCTCGGCTACGGCGGGCGGGGCAACCCATCCGGCGGCGCGGAGCGCCTCATATCCTGGGCCCTGGCCCAGCCGGCACCGGTCTTGGCCCTGGACACGCCGTCGGGGGTGGACACCACCACGGGCGCCGTCGGCAGTCCGGCGATTCGGGCCGCGGCCACCATGACCCTGGCCCTTCCCAAGGAGGGCCTGCGGGCCCCCGGTGCCCGAGACCACGTTGGAAGGCTGTACCTGGCGGACATCGGCGTTCCCCCGGGCCTCTATGCACGCTTCGGTCTGGCCGTGGGACCTTTATTTGCGCAGGCGGACATCCTCAGTCTGGACATTCCTGGGGGCCGCGCAGCCCGTTGACTGGCCCCCGCCGGGTCTCTATAATGCCGCCCCGCGCTCCCCCAATCCCCATCCCCGGACATGCCGATGGCAGAACACGACGCCTCCAGCAGCCCGACGCCGACCATCGACCCGGACGTCTTCGAGGAGTGGTCGCGCTACGTTGCGCGCTTCGCGTCCGACGAGGAGTTCATACAGGCTCAGGTCGAGCGATATGTGGTGGTCACCACCTTCGACCGAATCGTGGCCATGGTCGGCGAGATGTACAACTGGAGCCGCCGCTCTAGCCTGTGGCCCCTCCAGTTCGGCTTGGCCTGCTGCGCCATCGAGATGATCTCGACGGCCGCCAGCCGCTACGACATCGCCCGCTTTGGGGCCGAGCTCTTCCGGCCCAGCCCGCGCCAAGCGGACCTCATGATCGTGTCCGGCACGGTGACCAAGAAGATGGTGCCCCAGGTAGTCCGCCTCTTCAATCAGATGCCGGAGCCGCGGTACGTCCTGTCCATGGGGGCCTGCGCCACCGGGGGCGGCCCCTTCAAGGAGGGCTACAACGTCGTATCGGGTATAGACAAGTTCATGCCCGTCGACGTGTATGTCCCAGGGTGCCCGCCCACCCCCCAGGCGCTTCTCCACGGCCTCATTGCCCTGCAGCGGCGGATCGATGGCCAGAGCCTGGGCCATGTGTCGTGGTATCGCCGGGAGCCGGTGGCCGAGCATCCGGTGCCCCTGCTGGGCGCCGATCTCGTGGACCTGCGGAAGCTGCCGGTCCTGAGGGAGCGGGTGGCCCAGGGCGGCGGAGCCACCGCTCCTGCCGCGGCGGCCGCGGAGGAGGAACCGGGGCCGCCAGGTGGCCCAGAGATCCGGGAGCGTCTCCGGGTGTGGCGGGAGAGGGCGGCGGCCCGGAATGGGTGACGCGATCTCGACGGCACCCCGAAGCAATGAGTCGGTCCCAGAAGGCTTGTCCGATGGCGCCCTCGGATGGAGGCGGCGATGACGGTTTCCGCTGAGCTGAAGGCCCCGGCCCAAGCGGGCAAGGTGGCTGCCTGGGTGGCGGCGCGCCACGGCGACGCGGCCGCAGTGGATGAAGCCGGCGCCCTGACGGTTCGGTCCTCCGATCTTGTGGCGGTCGCTCGCTCCCTCCGGGATGAGGCCGGCTTCGACTACCTGGCCAACCTGACGGCAGTCGACTGGCCAGATCGCTTTGAGACGGTCTATCACTTGTGCCGCACCACAGGCGGAGTGCCCCTCACGGTGAAGGTGGCCCTCGACAAGGCCGATCCCGTGGCGCCGTCAGTCACGCAAGTGTGGCCCGGGGCCGACTTCCAGGAGCGGGAGGTCTACGACATGTTCGGGGTGCGCTTCCGGGGCCACCCGAACCTGAAGCGCATCCTGATGTGGGAGGGTTTCGCCGGCTATCCCTTGCGCAAGGACTGGCGAGAGCCCTACTACGAGGGCGACACGAAGCCCTTGAAGAGTCGCTGGCCCGATGGCCAGTTCTACTACGGAGAGGACAAGCTCACGGAGTGGGGCGCCAATCTCCAGTATCCCCCGGGCTACGATGCGGCGGAGTTGGACCGGCCGCGGCCCGTGGTGGAAGAGCGTATGCTGAACGTGGACGAGCTGCGCCGAGAGCCGGACCTCGGGTCCGAGCGGGTTGTTGTGAACATGGGGCCCCAGCACCCCAGCACCCACGGCGTCTTTCAGATGCGCGTGACCCTCGATGGGGAGACAATCGTCGATCTCGAGCCGGTCATGGGCTTCATGCACCGCAACCACGAGAAGATCGGGGAGCGGAATCTGTGGCTCGCCAACATGCCCTATACCGATCGCCTGGACTACATCGCCCAGCTCGGCAACGAGTGGGGCTACGCCCTGGCCGTCGAGGGGCTTATGGGCCTGGAGGTGCCAGAGCGGGCGGAGTACATCCGCATCATCATGGGCGAGCTGAACCGCATCCAGAGCCACTTCTGGAGCATCGGCTTCCTTCTCAACGACATTGGGGCCTTCTTCACGCCGTCGTTGTACGCCATCGAGGAGCGGGAGCTGATCCTGGACCTCTTCGAGATGGCGGCCGGCTCGCGGCTAATGTGCAACTACATGCGCTTCGGCGGCGTGGCGTACGATTTGCCTGACGAGTTCATGCCCTTGGCCAAGACCCTGGTGTACGACCGCCTCGAGCGCTCCATCGAGGAGATCGACGCCTATCTCACCGGCAACGAGATCGTGCGGGAGCGGATGCAAGGGGTTGGCGTCCTGCCGCCGGAAATGGCAATCGGCCTGTCAGCCGCCGGCCCTGTCTTGAGGGGCAGCGGCGTCGCCTACGATGTCCGGGCCGCGGAGCCCTACGGCATCTACGACCGCTTCGACTGGGAGGTGGTGAGCCACCCAGGCTGCGATGTTTTTGCCCGGTACATGGTGCGCCTCGACGAGCTGCGCCAGAGCCTCAGGATTCTGCGTCAGGCCCTGAAGGACCTGCCGGAGGGGGAGATCTTGGCGGGGCGGAAGGCCTGGCAGGTGCGGGTCCCGGCCGGCGACATTTACGCCCGGGTGGAAAACCCGAGGGGCGAGCTCGGCTTCTACTGCGTGAGCGATGGCAAGGCCAACCCGTATCGCTACCACGTGCGGTCGCCGTGCTTCGTCAACCTCACGGGCTTGCGGGAGATGTGCTTGGGCTACAAGGTGGCCGACGTGGTGGCGGTGCTTGGCTCCCTCGACATAGTGCTGGGTGAAGTCGATCGGTAGCTACTCCGGGAAACCAGGGAGGGGGTAATGGCCTTCGGATTGGGCGTGGTGCGGGGAATGGGTATCACCTTGCGCCACTTCTTCGATACCTATCTTGTCGGGGCCAACCTACAGCCGTCGGCGGCTGGCGACCTCCCGCAAGCAGAGCCCCATTTCAAGGGCGGAATGCCCACCGAGACCGGCGGGATCTTCACCGCGGAGTATCCGGACAAGAAGCTGCCGGTGCCGGAGCGCTTCCGCGCCATCCCCTTCCTGCTATACGAGGAGGCCGAGGACAGCCAGCGGACCGCCTTCGGCGGCGTCCGGTGCACGGCGTGTGGCATATGCGCCAAGGTGTGCCCGCCCCAGTGCATTTGGATCGTGCAGGGCAAGGCCCCCGACGGCCGTCCGCGCCCCGTGACCACGGAGTTCACCATCGATGCCTCGGTGTGCATGAGCTGTGGCCTGTGCGCCGAGTTCTGCCCCTTCGATGCCATCAAGATGGACCACGACTACGAGATTTCCAGCTACGAGCGCCACAAGAGCTGGGTGTTCGACCTGCAGGAGCTGCTCCACCCCGTGGCGTACCACGCCGCCATTCATCCCACTGACTACGCCCAGGAGGTGGAAGCCGCTCGGGTGAAGGCCGAGGCCAAGGCCAAGAAGGAGGCCGCCCGGGCCGCCAGGTCCGGGGGCGATGAGGCCGACGCCGATGAGCAAAAGCGCCGCAAGGCGGAGGCCCGGCGCAAGTTCTTGGAGAGCCGGGGCAAGGGAAAAGGCAAGGGCGCGGGAAAGGGCAAGCCGGGGGGCGCCGGCGGCGGCGGAAACACCCTCGGCGCCTGACATCGTGGCCGGCCAGTACGTTGCCGTTGCCATCCTCGGAGCGGTGGCCTTGGCATTCAGCCTGTTGGTCCTCGCCGTGACCTTCGTTGTCGGGCCCCGGAGGCCGTCCCCCGTCAAGGAGACCCCCTACGAGTCGGGGGTGGTGCCCGTGGGGCCCGGCAGGCGGCGCACCCCGGTTCGCTTCTACCTGACGGCCACACTCTTCATCCTGTTCGACGTCGAGGTCATCTACGTGTATCCGTGGGCCGTGGGCCTGAGGGACCTCGCTCGGCCGGCCCCGGCCGGCATCGGTTTCGCTGCCGTAGGTGTGATGGCCGCCTTCCTTGCCGTCCTGGCCCTGGGCCTCGTGTTCGTCTGGCGAAAAGGGGCCCTGGACTGGCGGTTGCCCTACCCTGGGGGGACCGCGGCCCCTGGCGCCGGGACGGCCCCGGCACCGCCGCGCCCCGGGGCAAGAGGGTCTCATCCGGCGCCGAGATCGGTCTCCTCGTGACGACTCCTCCGGGCCCCACCGGCGAGGCCGGTTTCGCCGTGGCTCGCCTCTCGGAGGCGGTGCAGTGGGCCCGCACCCGGTCAATGTGGCCGACCCTCTTCGGCCTCGCCTGTTGCGCCATCGAGATGATGCACGCCCAGGCGCCCCGGGTCGACATGTCACGCTTCGGCATGGAGATCATGAGGCCGAGCCCGCGGCAGAGCGACCTCTTAATCGTGGCCGGACGCCTCAGCCGCAAGATGGGGCCGGTCATCCGGCGCATCTACGATCAGATGCCGGAGCCGAAGTGGGTGGTGTCCATGGGTGACTGCGCCTCATGCGGCGGCGTGTTCAACAACTACGCCCTGCACCAGGGGGTCGACGAGGTGCTGCCCGTGGACGTGTACGTGGCCGGGTGTCCGCCGCGGCCCGAGGCCCTGGTCAACGGCATCCTGACCCTCCATGCCAAGGTCCGGGGCCAGACCCTGGCCGGGTGGCGGGATCGTGAGGGGGGGCATGGCATCCGAGTCGGTTGACGTGGCGGCCCTGGCGGATGCCCTTGGTGCCGGCCTCCTCGCCGCCACCGCGCCAGGCGAGGCCCCGGTAGTGGTCGTGGCGGGTGCGTCCCTGCTGCCAGCGGCGCGGCTTCTGGTTGAGCGGGGCTACAACCAGCTGACTTCGGTGACGGCGGTGGACTATCTGGACGCCGAGGCGCGCTTCCAGGTGGTGTACCACTTCACTGCCGTGCCGCGGGCGGTGGTGGCCGGCAAGGCTGATGTGGACCCCGCGGATCCGGCGCGGCGCCTGCGCCTGAAGGTGCCGGTGACGGCTGAGGAGCCCGTCGTGGACTCCCTGGTGGATCTCTTCCCGGGTGCCAACTGGCACGAGCGGGAAGTCTGGGACATGTTCGGCATCGAATTCGCCGGTCACCCAGACCCGCGGCGCATTCTCATGCCCGAGGACTACGAGGGCCATCCGCTGCGCAAGGACCATCCCTTGGGCTACGAGGAGGTCGTCTTCAGCCACAACCGGGAGGCGGTCTACTCCCAGAAACACTTCCCCCGGGAGTAGGTGGTGGATGAGCTCCAGGGGCTATTGCCCCCGCCTCCCCCTGAGGGGTCACCGGCTCCGGAGGTCACCGGTGTGTCGCCGGAGCCGATGGTTTTGAACATCGGTCCTCAGCACCCCAGCACCCACGGCGTGCTGCGCCTCGTCACGGAGGTCGATGGGGAGCGCATCGTGTCGTGCACCCCGGACATCGGCTATCTGCACACCGGCATAGAGAAGACCTTCGAGGACAAGATCTACATCAAGGGCACCACCTTGGCGCCCCGCATGAGCTACCTCTCCCCAATCCACAACAACTTGGCGTACGTGCTGGCGATTGAAAAGCTGCTGGGGGTCGATGTGCCTCCCCGGGCCCAAGTGGCCAGGATCATCCTCCTCGAGCTAGACCGCTTGGCCAGTCACCTGGTGTTCGTGGGCATCTTCGCCTTGGACCTGGGTGCCACGTCGCCGATGCTCTACTGCTTCCGCGAGCGGGACACAATTCTGGACGTCTTCGAGATGACCGGCGGGCAGCGAATGTTCCCCAGCTACATCCGGCCCGGGGGCCTCGCCTACGAGCTGCCCCCCGGCTTCGAGGCGGCGGTGGGCGACATCCTGGACGGGTTGCCGGGGCACATCGACGAGTACGAAGCCCTGTTGACCAACAACCCCCTTTGGATGGACCGCACAAGGGGGGTGGCGGTGCTTTCCGGGGCCGATGCCCTGGCCCTGGGGGTCACCGGCCCTGCTCTCCGGGCGTCGGGGGTGGCCTGGGATCTGCGAGTCCAAGTGCCGTACGCCGGCTACGAGGAGTACGACTTCGAGGTGCCCGTTGGGCACCGGGGGGATGCCTACGACCGCTACGCGGTGCGGGTGGCCGAGATGCGCGAGTCGGTGAAGATAGCCCGCCAAGCCCTGGCGAGGCTGCCGGCCGGGCCGTACATCACCGCCGATCGAAAGGTGGCCCCGCCGCCCAAGGCCGAGATGGCGTACAGCATGGAGTCGGTGATCCACCACTTCAAGCTGTGGACGGAGGGCCTTCGCCCGCCCGTCGGCGAGGCCTACGTCGGCGTCGAGGCCCCCCGGGGCGAGATGGGAATGTACGTTGTGTCCGACGGCACGGGGAAGCCCTGGCGCGTCCACATGCGGTCGCCTTCCTTCGCCAATCTTCAAGCCCTCGACACCATGGTCCGGGGTGGGTGGTTGGCGGATCTCGTCACCGCGGTGGCCAGCATGGACCCGGTCCTCGGGGAAGTGGACCGCTAGGGTGGGCGAGCTTGAGCGCCGGTTCCCAGACGAGGTGGCGGCGGCCTTGGGCAAGTACCCGGCGCCGCGCCGGGCGGCGGCGGCCCTGGATGTCCTTTACCTGGCCCAGGCCGCCTACGGCCGGATAACCGCCGCCGCGGCTCGGGAAGTGGCGGACCTCACGGGCCTCGAGGAGACCCACGTCCAGGCCCTGGTTGGTTTCTATGGCCTGGTCCACGATGCGCCTCGGGGCCGGTGGGTAGTGCACTACTGCACCGACTTGCCCTGCGCCCTGGCCGGGTCCGACGAGTTCCTTGCCGCCCTGGTGGATCGCCTGGGCTGCCGCCCCGGCGAGACCAGCGCCGATGGCATGTTTTCCCTGGAGACGACGATGTGCCTGGCGGCGTGCGACAGGGCACCAGTCCTGCAGGTGAATCTCGAGTACTTCGAGAACATGACCGTCGAGGCCCTCGATGGCCTCGTGGCCCGCCTCAGGAATCTGGCGGCCGGCGATCCGCCCCGGCGACCGCCCATGGGCCTGGGACCGCCATCTGACCTCGCCGGGAGCCCGGTGTGACCCCGCGCCACGTCGTGCTGCGGCACCGGGACATTCCCGATCTGCACCGCTTCGATGTGTATGTGGCCCACGGCGGGTGGGAGCAGTTTCGCCGGGCCGTCACCACCATGACCCCGGCGGAAGTGATCGACATCGTGAAGGCGTCGGGCCTCCGCGGCCGAGGCGGTGCCGGTTTCCCGGCGGGGGTGAAGTGGTCCTTCTGCCCCGTATCGGTCTTCCCGAAGTACGTGGTGGTGAACAACGACGAGTCCGAGCCGGGGACTTTCAAGGACCGGGAGATCTCGGAGCGGAACCCGCACCAGTTCCTGGAAGGGGCCGCCATCGCCGCCTACGCCATCGGCGCCGAAGCCGTGTATGTGTACTGTCGGGGGGAGTTCTGGCTCCAACGCCGGGGAATCGAGGCCGCCGTGGCCGATGCCCAGGCCGCTGGCTTCCTCGGCCGGGGCCTCTTCGGCACCGACTTTTCTCTCGCCGTCCACGTCGTGTCCGGGGCGGGGGCCTACATCTGCGGTGAAGAGACGGCCCTCTTGAACTCCATAGAGGGGGCCTTGGGCCAACCGCGGCTGAAGCCCCCCTTTCCCGCGGTCGAGGGCCTCTTCGGCCAGCCAACTGTGGTCAACAACGTCGAGACCCTCGCCAACGTGCCGCCGATATTGGCCCGGGGCGCCATGTGGTATAGGTCCGTGGGCACCGAGAAGAGCCCTGGCACCAAGGTGTTCTGCGTGTCCGGACGCGTGGTGCGCCCAGGCAACTATGAGCTGCCCTTGGGCACCCCCTTCGAGCATCTGCTGGAGTTGGCGGGGGGAGTGGCCCAGGGCCGGCGTCTCCTGGGGGCCCTGCCGGCCGGGGCATCGGCCCCGGTGCTAACGGCGGACAAGTTGGCCGGCCTGGCCCTGGACTGGGAGTCGGTGGCCGAGGCAGGCTCCATCCTGGGCTCGGCGTCCTTCATAATCCTCGACGAGACCGTCGACCCCGTGTGGGTGGCCCGCCAGACCACACGCTTCTTCCAGCACGAGAGCTGCGGCAAGTGCTCGCCGTGCCGGGAGGGCACCTTCTGGCTGAATGTGCTCTATGGCCGCCTGGAGGGGGGTAGCGCCTCGACGCAGGACCTCTCGACCCTGGCCCGGGTGGTGGACCAGATCGATGGCAAGTGCTTCTGCCCCCTGGGGGAGTTCGCGCTATCGATGCCCCGGTCCACCCTGGCCGCCTTCCCGGAGGACTACAGCCGTGCCGTGGCCACGGAGGCTGGGCCGGAGGCGCCGGCGGCCGCCGCGGTGGAGGAGCCTCGGTGACGGGCGACGCCGTGGTTTCGGTCTTCATCGACGACCGGGAGGTGAAGGTGGTCGGCGGCACCAGCATCGTGGAGGCTGCCCGGCGGGCCGGTGTCGATATTCCGATCTTTTGCCACCACCCCCTCTTGGAGCCCGTGGGCATGTGCAGGATGTGCCTCGTGGAGGTCGGCCGGCCGCGCCTCGACAGGGCGACGAAGGAGCTGGTGCGGGACGACGACGGGGCCGTGGTAGTGGACTATGCCCCGAAGCCCGTGGCGGGCTGCACGACCTCTGCCACCGAGGGCGTGCGGGTGCGCAGCGTCACCACCGAGAGACGGTCACTGCGCAGACACACCGTCACAAAAACATGGAGTCCCACAACACGTTCGGATGGACACGCGCGGAGCCGGTCG
>CAZXNP010000059.1:0-9073 GCA_964642035.1 uncultured Anaerolineales bacterium
ATCCGCGACACCTTCAAGCGCGGCAAGTACCAGGACGTGATCCTGCCGCTCACCGTGCTCCGGCGCCTGGACTGCGTCCTGGCGCCCACGAAGCGCGAGGTGCTGGCCACCCAGGCCCGCCTGGCGGGCAAGCTGGAGAACCTCGACCCTCAGCTCCGCAAGGCGTCCGGCTTCGCCTTCTACAACACCTCGCCCTTCGACTTCGATCGGCTCCTGGCCGACGCCCCCAACCTGGCCATGAACCTCCGGCGCTACATCGCCGGCTTCAGCCCCAACATGGCCGAGGTCCTCGAGAAGTTCGACTTCGACAACACGATCTCGAAGCTGGACGAGGCGGGGCTCCTGTTCCAGGTCGTGGAGCGCTTCCGCACGGTGGACCTGCATCCCGACCGGGTGGACAACGCCACCATGGGGACGATCTTCGAGGAGCTCATCCGCAAGTTCAACGAGGCCCTCAACGAGAACCCCGGCGAGCACTTCACGCCCCGCGACGTCGTCCACCTGATGGTCGATCTGCTTCTGGCCGGCGACGAGGACCTCATCGCCCGTACCGGTGCGGTGGTGACGGTGTGCGACCCGTGCTGTGGCTCGGGGGGCATGCTCACCATCACCAAGAACCACATCCAGGCCGGGGTGCCGGGCAACGGCGGCGAGTCCCGGGCGCCCATCAACCCCACGGCCGACGTGCACCTCTTCGGCCAGGAGGTGAACCCCGAGACCTTCGCCATCTGCAAGTCGGACCTCTTCATGAAGTCCGAGGACGGGCGGGATGCCGAGAACATCCTCTTCGGCAGCACCCTGTCGGACGACCGTCACGCCGGCCGCACTTTCGACTACCTGATCGCGAATCCGCCCTACGGCAAGGACTGGAAGCGGGACAAGGACGCCGTGACCGCCGAGAACGAGCGGGGCGCGTCGGGCCGATTCGCTCCCGGCCTGCCCCGCATCAGCGACGGTCAGCTGCTCTTCCTCATGCACATGCTCGCCCACATGAAGGACCGCGATCAGGGCGGCTCGCGCATCGCCATCATCATGAACGGCTCGCCGCTCTTCACCGGGGATGCCGGCAGCGGCGAGAGCGAGATCCGGCGCTGGATCCTCGAGAACGACTGGCTGGAGGCCCTGATCGCCTTGCCCGAGCAGCTCTTCTATAACACCGGCATCGCCACCTACGTGTGGGTGATCACCAACCGCAAGGCCCCGGAGCGCGCAGGGAAGGTGCAGCTGATCGACGCCACGTCCTTCTGGGCCCCCATGCGCAAGAGCCTGGGGGACAAGCGCCGCCAGGTTCCCCGGGCCAAGGCAGACGAGGTCCTGGCCATCCTCCGATCCTGTGAGGAGGCGGAGCACTCGAAGATCTACCCCACCACCCACTTCGGCTTCCGGAAGGTGACCGTCGAGCGGCCGCTACGGCTGAACTTCGAGGCCAGCCCGGAGCGCATTGAGCGCCTGAGGGACGTAAGGGCCTTCGCCAACCTGGCCAAGTCCAAGAAGCGCGACCCCATCAAGAGAGCGGCGGAGGAGGCCGACGGCCGCGCCCTGCAGGCGGAGATTGTGGCCATGCTCGAGGGCATGCCCTCGGACCTGTTCCGGGATCGGACCGAGTTCGTGGCCGCCCTGAAGACGGCGGCGAAGGGCAAAGGGTTGAAGCTCGCGGCGCCAATCCGCAAGGCGATCCTGGCGGCCCTGTCGGAGCGAGACGAGGAAGCGCCTGTTTGTCGCGACCGCCACGGGAACCCGGAACCGGACCGGAGCCTCCGCGATCATGAGAGCGTCCCCCTGTCGGAGTCGGTCGAGGCCTTCTTCGACCGCGAAGTGAAGCCCCACGTGCCCGATGCCTGGATCGACGAGGCGAAGCGGGACCACAAGGACGGCCAGGTCGGAATCGTGGGCTACGAGATCAACTTCAACCGCTACTTCTACACCTACACGCCGCCGAGGCCCTTGGAGGAGATCGAGGCTGACATTCGGAAGTTGGGGGCGGAGATCGTGGCGATGCTGGGGGAGGTGACGTCATGACCGACATCGGGCAGCCGCACGCCGTCTGGCTGGTCCGTGCAGGTTGACACGGAGAGGACGAGTCTGCCGCGCTCGCCCGTGGACTCGCGATCATCGGTTATCGTGCCGTGCCCGATCTGTCGCCGGCCCAGACGCCTGACGACGTGCTCGAGCTCGTGCGGAGGGCATACGGGGACGCTCCGGAAGCGAGGCTGCGGAACTTCATGTCGCAGCTCGCCGCCTTCGCCCTGAGAATGGAGCAGGGCGACGTCGTGTACGCGGACGCAGGGTGACGGTGGCGGGAAGGTCGAGGCGGACACTCGCAGGCTGGGGGCGACTTGTCACCGCCTAGAGAGGGTGGTACGTTCCCTCGGCAGTTACATCTAGGAGCCGAGGAAACGTGACAGAAGGCCTGCCCGCTGCGAGGGCGGAGCGACTCCTCCGGAGACTCGGCATCGCGCGCTCGCGCGATCTCGAGCGTGCCGGGATCTCGCGCACCCAGCTCCGCCGACTCGTCCAGCAGGGCCGGGTCGAACGCCTGGCCCGCGGCCTGTACGCACTCCCGGGAACGCCCCGCGACGAGCGAAGCGATCTCGCAAAGGCGGCGCGCCGCGTTCCCGCTGGAGTGATCTGCCTCCTCTCCGCCTTGCGGTTCCACGGCCTGACCACTCAGAATCCCTTCGAGGTCTGGATGGCCATCGACCGCAAGGCCTGGCGGCCCCGGGTCGATCATCCGCCGCTGCGCCTCGTCTACATGTCGGGGGACTCCCTCGAGACAGGCATCGAGGAGCACGACGTCGGCGGCGTGACTGTGCGCGTGTTCAGCGCCGCCAAGACCGTGGCGGATTGCTTCAAATTCCGCAACCGGATCGGGACCGACGTCGCCGTCGAGGCCCTGCGGGACTTCCGGCGGCGTCACCCGAAGGGGCTGGAGGAGGTGTGGCGCTTTGCCGAGGTGGACCGGGTCACTCGCGTGATTCAGCCCTACCTGGATACCCTCGCGTGACGCCGCCTCGGTCGCCCCGAAACCAAGCGGCATCGGAACGTGGCCGCCTCTCCAATCTCGCCCGCGAGCGGAAGCTCGAACTCCAGCTCGTCCTGTCCGAGTTCGCGATCGAGCGCCTGCTGTATCGCCTCGGGAACTCGCCTCACGCCGGGGACTACGTCCTCAAGGGGGCGATGCTCTTCAGACTGTGGTCGCCGAGTCCAGGGCGAGCCACCTGGGACCTGGACCTGCTGGGCCGTGGTGCGAGCAGTGTACAGGATGTCGTCGATGTCATCCGCGATCTTTGCGCCGTGCCCGGCGACGATGCCGTCGAGTTCGACTCCGCGACCATCCTCGGGGATGAGATCCGCGACGCCGACGAGTACGCCGGGGTCCGCGTCCGCCTCGAGGCTCGGCTGGATAGGGCGAGGATTCCGATGCAGGTGGATGTGGGGTTCGGGGATGCGGTCACGCCGCTACCCGAGCGGGTGCGCTACCCGACTCTGCTCGATCATGCGCCGCCCGCGATCCTTGCATACCCACCCGAGGCGGTTGTCGCCGAGAAGCTCGAGTCCATGGTCTCGCTTGGCGTGACGAACAGCCGCATGAAGGACTTCTACGATGTCTACGTTCTGGCGTCGTCGCGTTCGTTTCGCGGATCCGAGCTGGCCCGAGCCATTCGAGCTACGTTCCAGCGGCGCGGCACGGCAGTCCCGGACGGACGTCCGCTCGTTCTGACCCCTGGCTTTCTGGGAGCGCCGGAGCGGCGCACTCAATGGCGCGCCTTCCTGCGCAGAGGACGACTCGACGCCGCTCCCGATGCGACGGAACTCGCCGCTGCGTTGCAGGCCTTCCTCGGGCCCGTGCTCCGTGCCCTCGCCGCCGAGCAGCCGCCGCCCGCTACCTGGTCCCCCGGGGGACCGTGGCGATGAGTGCACGGTACAAACCGTATCCAGAGTACCGGGATTCGGGGGTGGAGTGGCTGGGGGAGATTCCGGCGGGTTGGGAGATGAGGCGGCTGAAGTGGCTGGCTTCGGTCCAACTGAGTAACGTCGACAAGAAGTCCGAGGAGGGTGAGGAGCGGGTCAAGCTCTGCAACTACACGGACGTCTACTACAACGAACGGATCACCCCTGGCATGGAATTCATGTCCGCAATGGCCACGCGCGAGCAGACGAAGCGGTTCTCACTTCGAGCTGGCGACGTCCTCATCACCAAGGACTCGGAGTCCTGGACCGACATCGCCGTTCCGGCAGTGGTCACCGAGGGCATGGCCGACGTGCTCTGCGGATACCACCTTGCTCAGATTCGCCCAACGACCGAGTGTGTTGGGGCGTTCTTGAGTCGCGCTTTCTCCGCGATTGGTCCACGCGATCAGTTCCAAGTGGCGGCCAACGGCATCACGCGGTTCGGCCTTGGGGGCGATGCCATCCGAACCGGCCTGTTTGCGATGCCCCCCGAGCCCGAGCAACGGGCCATCGCCGCCTTCCTCGACCGCCTCACAGCGCAGATCGACGCCCTGATCGATAAGATGGAGCGGCTGATCGAGCTGCTGGAGGAGCAGCGCACGGCTCTGATCACTCGCGCCGTGACCAAGGGCCTCGACCCCGATGTGCCGATGAAGGACTCGGGGGTGGAGTGGTTGGGGGAGATTCCGGCGCATTGGGACGTCACGAGCAGCAAGAGGCTGTTCGGTCACCGCAAAGAGAGGGCACACGACGGAGACGAGCAGTTGACGGCGTCGCAGAAGTACGGCGTGCTCACGCAGGCGGATTTCATGGAGCTAGAACGGCAGAGGGTCGTGCAGGTCGTGATAGGAGAGTCGATTCTCAAGCACGTCGAGGCAGGCGACTTCGTAATCAGCATGAGAAGCTTCCAGGGTGGGCTCGAATTGGCTCGCGTATCGGGCAGAATCAGTTCGGCGTATCAGATTCTTTACCCGCTGCGACTCGTCGATGACGGGTACTACAAGTGGCTTTTCAAGTCGGCACAATACGTCCAGGCGCTGCAGTCCACGTCCAATCTCGTTCGCGATGGACAGGCACTTCGGTACAGCAACTTCGCCCAAGTAGCACTTCCCACGCCGCCACTTCAGGAACAAGGTGCTATTGGCGCTTGGCTCGACCGCGACACAGGCAGAATCGACAATCTAGCCGACACCGTAAGCAGGGCCATCGGGCGCTTCCGCGAGTACCGCATCGCCCTCATCTCCGCCGCCGTCACGGGCAAGATCGACGTGCGCGACGAGGTCGCCGCGTGAGCCCCGACGTGTCAGAGCGGGCCTTCGAGGACGCCATCGAGGCGGCGCTACTCGCGGGCGGCCCCGACGCTTCGGACGCGCAGCCCGCGCTGCACGAAGCCCCTGATGGCGGATACGTCGGCGGCCCGTCGGGCGGCTATCTGAAGCGCACCGCGGCCGACTACGACCGCCACCTGTGCTTCATGCCCGAGGACGTGATCGACTTCATCCTCGCCACTCAGCCCAAAGCCTGGCACCGCCTGAAGGAGCACCACGGAGCCGCCGCCAAAGACCGCTTCCTCGCCCGCCTCGCAAAGGAGATCGCCTCCCGGGGCACCCTGGATGTGCTGCGCCGCGGGGTCAAGGACTCGGGCGTGGGCGTCGACGTGGCCTACTTCCGGCCGTCCAGCGGCCTCAACGAGGACCTGGCCCGTCTCTACCGCGCCAACATCTTCTCCGTCGTCCGCCAACTCCACTACTCCGAGAGGGACGAGAGCAGCCTCGACCTAGCCCTGTTCCTGAACGGCCTCCCGATCTTCACCGCCGAGCTGAAGAACCCCCTCACCGGCCAGGATGTCCAGGACGCGATACGGCAGTACAAGCGGGATCGCGACCCCCGGGAGCCCCTCCTGAAGTACGGCCGCTGCCTGGCCCACTTTGCCGTGGACCCTGACCTGGTCTACGTCACCACCAAGCTGGCGGGGGCCAAGACCCGGTTCCTGCCCTTCAACCAGGGCAGGTTCGGCGGCGCCGGGAACCCGCCGGTGCCGCCCACCCGCCGCGGCTACGCCACGTCGTACCTGTGGGAGAGCACCTGGGCCCGGGACAGCGTCCTGGACCTGGTTCGCCAGTTCATCCACGAGGTGGAACCCGACGGCAAGCGGGGCCGGAAGAAGGCCAAGCGCTTCACCATCTTCCCCCGCTACCACCAGCTCGACGCCGTCCGGCGGATGGTGGCCCACGCCCGGGATCACGGCGCCGGTGAGCGCTACCTCGTCCAGCACTCGGCCGGTAGTGGCAAGAGCTTCACCATCGCCTGGCTCGCCCACCAGCTCTCGACCCTCCACGACCCGCACGATGACCGGGTCTTCGACTCCATCGTCGTCATCACCGACCGTCGGGTGCTGGACCGGCAGCTGCAGCACACCGTCCGCCAGTTTGAGCAGACCCTGGGGGTGGTCGAGAACATCGACCAGACCTCCCGCCAGCTCAAGGCCGCCCTGGAGTCGGGCAAGACGATCATCGTCACCACTCTGCAGAAGTTCCCGGTCATCGCCGACCAGATCAGCGCCCTGCCCGGCAAGCGCTTCGCGGTGATCGTGGACGAGGCCCACTCGTCCCAGGCCGGGGAGCGCACCAAGAAGATGAAGACGGTGCTGGCCCTCGGGACCCTCGAGGAGGCTGAGGCCGCCGAGGCCACGGAGGAGACCCCGGAGGAGGCCCTGGAGAGCCGCGTCCTGGCCGAGATCGAGCGCCGGGGGCGCCTGCCAAACCTGTCGACCTTCGCCTTCACCGCAACTCCCAAGGCCAAGACCCTGGAGCTCTTCGGCACCAAGCAGCCCGATGGCTCCTTCCGGCCCTTCAGCCTCTACTCCATGCGCCAGGCCATCGAGGAGGGCTTCATCCTCGACGTCCTGGCCAACTACACCACCTACAAGGCCTACTGGCGGCTGCTGAAGACCATCGAGGGCGACCCCCGCTACGACCGCAGTAAGGCGAGCTACCTGCTGAAGAGCTTCGTGGAGCTGCATCCCCACGCCATCGACCAGAAGGTAGCCATCATCGTCGAGCACTTCCGCTCCCAGGTGCAGCACCGCATCGGCGGCCGGGCCAAGGCCATGATCGTGACCCGGTCCCGCAAGCACGCCGTCCGCTACAAGCTGGCCGTGGACCGGTACTTCCGGGAGCACGACTGCCCCTTCCAGGCCCTGGTGGCCTTCTCCGACACCCTCGAGGACGGTGGCCGCAGCTACACCGAGTCGAACATGAACGGCTTCTCCGACAGCCAGACGGCCCACATGTTCGCCGGGGGCGAATACCGCTTCCTGATTGCCGCCTTCAAGTTTCAGACCGGCTTCGACCAGCCGCTCTTGCACACCATGTACGTGGACAAGAAGCTGGGTGGCGTGAACGCGGTGCAGACCCTGTCCCGGCTGAACCGCACCCACCCGGGCAAGCACGAGACCATGGTCCTGGATTTCGCCAACGAGGCTGAGGACATCCGCAAGGCCTTCGAGCCCTACTACGAGGCGACGCTCCTGTCCGAGGAGACGGATCCGAACCTCTTGTACCAGCTGCAGAGCCAGCTCCTCGACTTCGATGTGTACACCGAGGGGGAGGTGGACGCCTTCGCCGCCGTCTACTTCGACTCCGCCACGACCCAGGACCAGGTCTACGCCTGCCTCGCCCCCCAGGTGGACAGGTTCCGGGCCCTGGCCCGCGATGAGGCGGCGGACTTCCGGGGTCTGCTGACGGACTACGTGCGCCTCTACGCCTTCCTCAGCCAGGTCATGCCCTTCGGCGACACGGACCTGGAGAAGCTGTACGTATTCGCCCGGCACCTCAGGCGCCTGGTGAAGGGGCGGCCCGAGGAGCTGCCTCTGGAGATCCAGCAGAACATCGACATGGAGTCGTACCGCCTGCAGCAGACTGCCAGTGGCGCCATCGACTTGGGGCGGGACGGCGCGCCGCTGGATCCCCAAGCGGCCGGCGAGGCCTACGGCGCCGGGGAGGAGGAGCTGGAGCCCCTGTCGGCCATCATCGCCGAGCTGAACGAGCGGTTCGGCCTGAACTTGGGGGAGGAGGAAGAGGCGACGGTGGGGCGGATCATGGCGCGCCTGGATAGCGATGCCGCCCTGGACGCAAGCGCCCGGGCAAACACCCGCGAGAACGTGCGCCTCACCTTCGACCACAAGGTTGAGGATCACGTCCAGGATGTCGTCGAGACGAACTTCGAGCTGTACAAGCGCATCACCGACGACCGGAGCTTCGGGGAGGCCTTGAAGGACCTGCTCTTCGACAACTACGCCCCGAGGCACCGCAGTGCCGAGGAGCTGGTGAAGCAGCCTGAGTCGCAAACCCTGGAGTTCAAATCGAGCCTGCGCTGGGACCTCAAGAAGGACCGGAAGGACGACGCCCACATCACCCACGCCGTCCTGAAGACCATCGCCGCCTTCCTCAACACCGAGGGCGGCGACCTGCTGATCGGTGTGGCGGACAACGGCCAGGTCCTCGGCATCGACCACGACGGCTTCGACAGCGAGGACAAGTACACGCTGCACTTGATGCAGGTGGTGCTCAACGGCCTGGGGGACCGGGCCGGCACGTGCGTCGACCCCCGCACCCAGGTCGTCCAGGGCAAGACCGTGTGCCTGGTGGCCTGTAAGCGCAGCCCGGAGCCGGTGTACCTGACTTGGAAGGGCCTGGAAAAGTCTACGGCCGGAGACTTCTACGTGCGGAACGGGCCGCGGACGGATCGCCTGGAGCCGGAGAGCGCGGAGCGGTATGTGGCGACGCGATACCGCACGGCCGGCCCGGGCGCATCGGCATAGCCTTCGCAGTCTGACTGCGCTGGCACACACAAAGGAGGCAGATATGGAGTTCGCATCGCCGAGGAGTATCCCGTCTTGGCGCTGGGGCTGTCGATAGAGAAGGGCTTCGAGACTGAAAGCGCCTCGTCGAGGAAGGCCCAGATGATGGATCGGGACGCCTGGGACTGGACGCGGTTTGTGCGGCACGCCGGCGACGTGCTCGCGATCCACGTGCCGCGGTGTTCACTATCGCTCGGGCGACCGCTGACGGTCCGCCTTGGCGCGCATCTCCACGATCACGGACAGCGCCTCGAGCAGGAG
>CAZXNP010000060.1:0-9011 GCA_964642035.1 uncultured Anaerolineales bacterium
GGCCTTGCGGCACTGCTGCTCTCTCCCACCGTGGCGCTCTCGAGCCTCGGAGATCCGCACACTTGGTGCCTGGCGGCCGTGGTGCTGGCCGTCATGGCGGCCGCCGTCATCGTGGTCCAGGTCCGGCCCTTGGCGTTGCGCTTGTTGCGCGTCGGGAGCAGGATGCCGGTGGTGGGGCGCCACGTCGCCGGCCTATCGGCGTTCTACGAGAGCAGCTACGTGCTCCTGAGGCCCCGGGCCTTGGCTGTGGCGGTGGGCATAGGAGTCGTGAGTTGGTCCCTTGAGGGACTGGCCTACTATCTCATCCTCGCGGGATTGGGGTCTCCCAAGGCCTTCGAGACCGTGATGGCGGCGGTCTTCATCTTCAGCATCAGCGCCATTCTGGGGGCCGTACTCGCGACCCCGGGAGGCCTCGGGGGGACGGAGGCGGGCCTGGTGGGCCTGAGCCAGCGCATACTGGGTCTGGGGCGTGACTCGGCCACCGCTGCCGCTCTGGTGGCGCGCTTCGCCACCCTCTGGTTCGGGGTGGCGATCGGTTTGGCGGCCCTGGCCGCGTGGCCGGACCTGCTGGACGGCGGCGACGCGGTGCAGGGCCGCATCGCCAACGGTCAAGCCTCGTAGGGGGCGTACATGCGCCTCATCTTGTCCGACACGTCGCCCACGTCGTTACCGGTCGAGTACAGCCAGTGACGCGCCCCTGCCTCGGACACGTGGCGGAACTCCGATGCCAGGGACCGGCGGCGGCTTCCAGGAATCCGGCGTCGGTGGCAGGCTTGTCGGGCATGGATCCTCCTGCTGGTGATCGGCCTCGGACCAAGGGCTCGGGGGGCCCTGGACGGGGCAGAGTCGGCCGGCAGATGCGCTACAATCTCCCGCCGGGAGGAGCCGATGATCGACGTGAAAGCGGGCGAGTGGTACGTGGGCGAAGAGGTGGACGAGAACGGGTCCCGGACTGGCACGGCCTTGATCCTCGACTCAGATGACTTCACGACCCACGGAATAGTCGTGGGCATGACGGGTTCAGGCAAGACGGGCCTCGGCGTCATAGCCCTCGAGGAGGCCTTGTTGGGGGGCGTGCCGGCCCTCATCCTCGATCCGAAGGGTGACATGGGCAACCTCATGCTCACCTTCCCAGACCCGACCCCCGGGGACTTCGCGCCGTGGGTATCGGAGGATGACGCTCGCCGGGAGGGGCTGACCCGCGATGAGTACGCCGCCAAGGAGGCGGCGAAGTGGAAGTCGGGTCTGGCGGACTGGGGAATCGACGCGGCACGAATGCGGGCCTTCACTTCGGGATCGCGACTGACGATCTACACGCCGGGCTCCACCGCGGGGGTACCCCTCAACATTGTCGGGTCCCTGGCGGCTCCTCGGCTGGGATGGGAGGACAACGAGGAGAGCCTCCGGGACCAGATCCAGGGCTTCGTCACCGGCCTCCTTGCTCTGGCGGGGTTGCCCTCCGACCCGGTGAGCAGCCGGGAGCACATTCTCTTGGCCAACCTCATCGAGCACTCGTGGCGCCAAGGCCGCGACCTCGATCTGGCGTCGCTGCTGACCCAGACACAGGATCCGCCCCTCAGGAAGCTGGGCGTCTTCGACACCGACACCTTCTTCCCGCCCGAGGACAGGCGCAAGATGGCCATGCGCCTCAACGGCCTCGTGGCCTCCCCCAGCTTCTCGGCCTGGCTCACGGGGGCCGACCTGGACCCGGAGCACCTGCTGTACGGGGGCGACGGCACCGCCGGGGCGATCATCGCCTTGGCCCACCTTACGGAGGCTGAGCGGCAATTTGTGGTGGCCCTCGTGCTGTCCCGGATGGTCACCTGGATGAGATCCCAGTCAGGCACCTCAAAGCTCCGAGCCCTCGTGTACATGGACGAGGTTTACGGGTTCGCCCCGCCGTCAGCGATGCCCCCAGCGAAGAAGCCTCTCATGACCATCATGAAACAGGGCCGCGCTTACGGCGTGGGGATGCTGCTGGCGACGCAGAACCCGGTGGACCTCGACTACAAGGCCTTCTCCAACGCCGGCACTTGGATGGTGGGGCGGCTGCAGACGGAACGGGACAAGGCACGAGTCATCGAGGGCCTGTCGTCAGCGAGGGGCGACGTGGATGTTGCGGCGTTGGACCGCCGCCTGACCGGCCTCGGGAAGCGCCGGTTTCTGCTGCAGAGCGCCCATCGTCCATCACCCGTTGTCTTCGCCACGCGCTGGGCCATGTCGTACCTCCGGGGCCCCCTGGCCAGGCCCGATATCGAGGCCCTCACGGCTGATCGACCGCCCGCGGAGACGGCGGTCCAGGCCTCCGAGAAGGGTGCAGCGGGCGGCCCCGCCACTGCGGCTCTCGGAGTAGACGAGACTCTGGTGCCCCCCGGCGTGGCCAAGGGCACTTCCGCGGGCTACCTGGATCCGGCGGCCCCGTGGATGGCCTCCGTTGGGGCGGACCCACGGGGGCGGAGACTTGGGGCGGCCATCGTCGCCAGGGTCGAGATGAGGTTTGACGATCGGGCAGCCCATGTGGACCACGTGGAAGAGTGGGAGGCCATCCTATTCCCCTTGGGCGCCGAGTTCAGGCCCGAGGACGTGAAGGCCGTCGACTACGACGACCGGGACATTCGCGCAGTTGCCCCGGAAGGCGCGGTGTATGTCCTGCCGGAGGCGCCGATCCACCAGGTGAGCTTCTTTCGGGGCGCGGCGAAGGAGCTGCGGGAGCATCTGCGCCGTCACCGCCGGGTGACGGTGTTCCGCAACCGGCGCCTGGGGGCCTACTCCCGCGTAGGGGAGACCCGCGCAGAATTCGAGGCCCGCCTAGACGAGATAGCCCGGGCCAAGGCCGATAAGGAGGCGGCCAAGCTGCGGGATAAGATGGCCAAGAGAATGCGTCGTCTTGAGAGACAGATCGCCGATGCTCAGCTCCGTCGCGAACAGCTCGAGGTCGATGCCCGGGAACGGCAGCGGGAAGAGCTCGTCGCTGGCGCGGGAGCGGTCCTCAGCGCCCTTTTCGGCGGCCGCGGCAGCACCCGGAACATCGCTGGCCGGATGGCGCGCTCCATGGGAACGGCAGCGGGACGGCGATCCCGGGCTGCCCGAGCCCGCAAGCGCCTCGAAGCGGCCGACGAGAAGGTGGCTGGCCGGGACGAAGACCTGGTCGCCCTCGAACAAGAGGTCATGGACAGCGTCCGGGACATCGATGCGAAGTGGGCATCCGCCGCCGAAGAAGTGGAGGAGGTCGACATCGGTCTCGAATTGTCCGACATCCACGTGGACGAGCTGTCTCTATGCTGGATCCCCATGGCGCGCCGGGCCCCTTCAGCCGCCGACCCACGCTGACCGCGGCGCAGGGGTGACGTTGCCGTTGTCGCCTCAGCCTCAGGCCCTGGGCACCGGACGAAGCAGGGCCCGAACCGGGGCGGCGTCGGCTCCGTGGATTGCCAGGGGCGCCGCAATTAGCTCGTAGTCGCCCCCGGCCACCTGCCGCAGGTCGAGGTTTTCCAGCACCACCGCCTTGGCGGCGAACAGGGCTCGATGGGCGTCCATCGAGGTGCTGTCGGGCGGGTCGATGGAGGGCTGGTTCACCCCCACGAGGCGCACGCCCTCCGCGGCCAGCCACTCCGCCGCGCCAGGGGCAATGGCCGGCATCTGGTCCGGGAACTGAGTGCCGTCGTAGCCAGGGCCCGCCGCAATCAGCAGACGGTCCGGGAGGTTCCCGGTGGCACACACCCCGGATGCCTCCAGGGTGCGCCGGTCGATGGTCGTCGACCCGGACAGCCGAACCACCAGGCAGGGGCCCAGGAACAAGGCCGGATCCAGGGCCTCCGCGGTGGCCGCGCCGTCGAGGACGTGGAAAGGCGCGTCGGCGTGGGTGCCGGTGTGAAGGCTGCAATCCAGGCGACCCAGATTCACCGCCGCGCCGGCCGACATGCGCGCCACTCGTTTGATCACCGGTGGGCCAAGACCTGGCCATGCCACGCTAGTTGCGGTGATGGGCAAGGTGATGTCGAGGAGCCCGGGCCGAGACCTCACGTGACCGGGGTGGCGGCCCCGGCATGCCGCCGCCAGGCGCCGGTGGCTAGCACCTCGTCCAAGGCGGCCACTGCACTGTCCAGCTCGCTGTCAGCAGTGTAGAAGTGGGGTGAGAACCGAATGCCGGCCCCCGGCCGGTAGTCGCACAGCACGCCTCGGGACTTCAATGCCCTGGAGGATTCGTGGCCATGCTCCACGTCTATGGCCACCGTGCCGCCGCGGCGCTGGGGTTCGGCTGGGGTCGTGCACCGCCACCCTCGAGCCGTCGCCAACTCGACCAGGTGGGCGGTCTGGCGCACCGATTTTGCGCGGATTGCTGCCACTCCCACTCGGTTCACGATCTCCAGGCCGGGGCGCGCGGCGTACAGGCTAGGCACATTGGGAGTGCCATTCAGGAAACGCCACGCATCGGTGCGCCGCTCGAGCTGTGGCGTGAAGTCGAAGGGCTGAACGTGGCTGAGCCAGCCGGCAAGCCGGGGCGTGAGATCGGCGTGGTGATCTGGATGTACCCACAGAAAGGCGGCTCCTGGGCCGCCGCACAGCCACTTCAGGCAGCCCCCGATGTAGGCGTCCACGCCAAGCTGTCCCACGTCCACGGGTAGGGTGCCCACGGCCTGATAGCCGTCCACGATGGTGAGGGCGCCCGCTCCTCGTGCCCGGGCCGTGATGGCCGTCACGTCGTGAATGTAGGCGCTCCGGAAGAGCACGTGGCTAATAGCGACGAAGGCCGTGTCCTCGTCGATGGCCTCGAGGATGCGCTCCGTGTCGACGGTCACTCCGTCGTCGGAGCCCACCGTGATGATCTCAGCCCCGCGGGCGGCCTCGCCATCAAGGAGATACAATATGGACGGGAAGTGCATGGCATCGGTCACGACCCGGTGCCGCCGGCTGTAACCGAAGCAGCTGAACAAGGCGGCGTGGGCCAGGGTGACGTTGGGCTGGAATACCACCTCGCCAGCCCGGGCCCCAATGAGGGGCGCCACCAGGTCGCCCAGGTCGGAGACCAGGCTCCACCACTCCTCCTCCCAGGCCTGCACGCCACGCTTGGCCCAGAGGTCCGCGTACTCGCCCAGGGCGTCGTAGGCCGGCCGAGGCATGGCTCCGAGGGAGTTGCTAATGAGATAGTTCGTGCTCGCCAAGATAGGGAAGTCGGCGCGGTGGGCGAGAAGAGGATCCCCCACGGGGATGGCCTCCGCTTCGGTAGGCTGGGTCACGGCAGCCCCTTGCTCGGGTCGGTGGCGGGTTCGGAGTATAGCAGCCGGCAGTGAGACGGCCCGGGCCGAACAGCTCCGCCATTGACATACCGGACACCGTATGATATAAGCCACGACGGTTCTGGACCTTTCTCGGAGAGGAACGTCAGGACTGTCAGGATATCCCGCGACGGTGGCGCCGCCTGGGTGCCGCCGCCACCGTAAGATGCGCCGCTGGAGATGTGCCTGGACACTGCGGCCGGCTCGTGCCGGGGGGCGACTGATATCCCCTGGCGCCTGGGCTTACCCGCAACCGAGTCACCTGGCCTTGCAGTTGGTGTCGGATTGCCCTGGGTGATTCGGCGTGAAGGCAAACCGATGTTGAATGCTTGCGTCCGCCGGCCCTGTCGGCGCCGGCCGCGGCGCCGGGGCAGCAACCTGCGAGGCCACGGAATCCACGATGAGGGGGAGGACTTTCATGATCAAGCACGCCCGCTCGCTACTCGTCCTCGCCGCGGCCAGCGGCGCCGTCACGGCCGCAGCCGCGGCGCCGGCGAGGCCGCCGGCGAACTCGGTGGGGTACGACGTGCGTCCGCTGTTGGCCGCCCACCCCGTCCCGGAGCTCGATGTCGGACGCCGCCCTGCGCCCCGGCCAGCGGCCGCCTCGCCCGACGCCGATGCCGTCATAGATGACTTCGAGAGTCCCCTCTGGCCCGACCACGATCTGTGGCTCTTCGTCGGGGATCTCGACGGCACGAACCATGGCGAGTACTACTGGGGCCGGTCCGGCTGCAGGGCGGCCGGGGGGGCGCTGAGCCTGTGGGCGATAGGCGATGGCCAGGACGGTGGCCTCCTGGACTGCGGCGCCGAGTACGCGAATGGCGTTCTCAGCTCGGCCATCTTCCAGCTGGACTTGACCGGCTACGCCGAGGCCGGAGTTCTCAACCTGGCCTTTGATTACTGGCTGAACACCCGGATCGACACCGAGAACAACGTCGCCCCAGACGGCCTATTCGTCAACTTCATCGAGATCGACGCGGAGGGAGGGCGAAGCCGCGTGGTGATTGATGGGATCACCTCGAAGTTCCCGGACCGGTTCTTCGATCAACCGAGGCGCATTGACCTCCTCAACGCAACGGAAATCTATGAGCCGCACCGGCAGTATAACTTTGCCGGCCAATCCATTCTCCTCGAGTTCTTGTTCATCTCCAGTCAAAAGCAGTCGGTGGAAACCGAGGGCTCGTTCATCGACAACCTACGCATTGAGGCCGATGTGGTGCCCAAGGCGACCTCCACCATGCCCACAACCCCCGGAACACCCCCGGCGACGCCCCCAACGGCCACTGAGAGCCCAACCGTACCGATCACTCCCACGGTCACGGTGACCCCGACGGTCACGGTGACCCCGACGGTGACCATGACCCCGACGGTGACCGCCACAGCCACCATCACAGCCACCGCGACGCCCAGGCTGCCCACGGTGTACCTGCCAGTGGCCTACAACGCCTTCATGCCGGTTCCGCCGCCGTCCACTCCAACCGCGGCAGCGACGATGCCGGTGAGCCCCACCGCAACGGTGTCGGTGACCGCCACGGCGACGATGCCCGTGACCCCCACGGCCACGATGTCGGTGACCGCCACGGCGACGATGTCGGTGCCCCCCACGGCCACTATGCCGGTGACCTCCACGGCCACGGCCACCACGACGGCGACGCCCCCGGTCGCCCCCGCCCCCGTGTCCCATGGGCCAGGAATACCGAGCCCCGCCCTTGGCGCTAGCGATGGCCCTGCCCTTGGCCCCAGCGACGGCCCAAGCCTGGCCATGGCGAGGCCAGGAGCCGTGCCGTGCCCCTCGGGGCCAGCACGGGCGTCTGAGGGGGCTCTGACCCGCAGCTGGCCCCGCCTCGCGGCGGCGCTCTGGGGCACCTTGGGCCGCCGGTTGACGGGGTTGTAGAACTGCCAGGGATCGCCGCCACGGGCATCGACCTCAGCGATCTGACTCTTGGGGTCGAAGAGGAGTACCAGATCGTCGATGCCGACACCCGGGACCTGCGGTCATACATAACCCAGTTCCTCGATGGCGGGCGCATGACTCTGCGGGAGCTCATCAAGCCCGAGCTGCACCAGTCAATGGTCGAGGTCGGCACCCCAGTTTGCCATACCGTGTCCGACGTTCGGACCGAGATTGCCCGGATGCGGGGCGCCATCCTCGACCTGGCACGCCAGAACGACCTCCGGATCGTGTCGGCCGGTACGCATCCCTTTGCGTCGTGGATGAGCCAGGAGATCACGCCCCGGGAGCGCTACCGCGGCGTGGTGGAGGACATGCAGTATTTGGCGCGACAACTGCTGATTTTCGGGATTCACGTCCACGTGACGGTACCAGACCGCGAGCTGGCCATCGATGCCATGAATGTGCTTCGCTACATGACGCCACACCTTCTGGCTCTATCCACAAGTTCTCCCTTCTGGTTGGGGGAGGACACGGGCCTGAAGAGTTTCAGGTCCACCCTCTTCGAGGACATACCCCGCACAGGAGTGCCGGGGCATTTCGAGTCCTACGCGTCCTACGAAACCTTCGTTCGAACCCTGGTGCGCACGGGGTGCATCGAGGAGCCCACGAAGATCTGGTGGGACATCAGGCCCCACCCAAAGTACCCTACCCTGGAGTTTCGAGTCTGTGACGCCTGTACCCGCATCGACGAAGCGGTGTGCGTGGCGGCCCTGTGTCAGGCCCTGGTGGCAAAGCACATCAAGCTTGCCCGGGAGAACATGACCTTTCGGGTGTACCGCCGGGCCCTGGTGGAGGAAAACAAGTGGCGGGCAGTCCGTTACGGTATCGATGGCAAGCTGATCGATTTTGGCCGCCAGGCGGAGTTGCCGGCCCGGGACCTGATCCACGAGCTGGTCGAGTTCGTGGATGACGTGGTCGATGAGCTCGGTAGTCGGAAGGAAGTGGAGTATGTGGACAGCATTTTGAGTGCCGGCTCGAGCGCCGATCGCCAGCTACGGGTTTTCGCGGAGACCGGCAGCTTGGAGGCGGTGGTGGACCACTTGATCGAGGAAACGGGCCAGGGGGTCGATACCTCGGTTACCGCTGAGGAGATGGCCTGGCGGAGCTTGCGCGACGACGGGACTCCCACGCCGATCCTGGGGTAGGAGTCCGGCACTCGCCCGGTGAACGCCGAAGGGGCAAGCTACTCCTGTTCCAGCAGGAAGTCGATGACTAGCTGGATCTGGGCGTCCGAGGGTGCTTGGAGGCCCCCGTTGGGGGGCATGATCCCATCATCGAAGCCGGGAACGACAAAGGCCCCGGGATCCGTGATGCTCTCCCGGAGATACTCCTCCGCCGTCGTAGCGGAGCCGGAATAGTCGGGGCTCTCCACCCGCGCTTCGGCGGTGCGGCCAATGTGGGTCAGGTCCGGGCACACCGCGCCCCCTTTGCCCGCCACGGAATGGCACGCGGCACAGGACACCGGCAAGGCCAGAAGCCCCCGGCCCTCAGGAGTCGGTACGGCTTGGGCCAAGGCGGTCCGGGTGGCCACCGATACCGCCGCCAGCTCGGTGCGGGCCGTGCCAACGGGGCTATTGGCCACGAGGGTCTTCAGCAGCCACAAGAAGACCACCAGCATCACCAATACGCCCACCCTGCTCGCCAGCGTGTAGAGCACCGCGAAGGTGCGCACTGGTGCCTCGTTGTCGGCCATGATCCTGCCCTCGAGCGGTCGGGAAGCCGGCGCGATTCTATTGGGGCGACGGAGGGGAGTCAAGAGCTCGGGCGCCATCCTCGTCGCG
>CAZXNP010000061.1:0-8832 GCA_964642035.1 uncultured Anaerolineales bacterium
GTCCACATCGTTCACGGCCACCCGGGCCCCGTCGGCGGCTAGCCTCAGGCTCGTGGCGCGGCCGATGCCGCCGCCGGCCCCCGTCACCAGGGCCACCCGCCTCGCCAGGGGCAGAGTAGGATTATCGGCCATCGGGGCTCTCCTTCGCCTCTAGGGCGCTCCTTCGAAGCATCAACAGGGTCCACTTGCCGTCCACGACTGCCGCGCCGTCGGCGGTCTTCACCTCCGTCAAGAACTCCACGACGCCCCTGGTCGGTTTCTTGGTCTCTCGCTTGGACTCCACCTCGAGCTCCAGGTGCACCGTGTCGCCGAAGTGCACGGCGCCGCGATACCGGATGAGCTGTTCAACTAGCGCCACCGTCGTGCCCTCGAAGATCCCGAGGCGATTCGCCAGCCCCGAGGCAATGGCCACGACCAGGAGGCCGTGGGCGATGCGGCCACCGAAGGGGGTGGTGGCGGCGCTGGTCTCGTCGGTGTGAAGGGGGTTGTAGTCGCCGGACAGACCGGCGAAGATGGTCACGTCTGCCTCGGTGACGGTGCGGGCGGCGGAAACGAACCGCCGTCCCACCTCGAAGTCCTCATAAGCTAGGCCCCGGCGGGGGGCCTGGTCCCGGGCCCCAGGGCCCGATTCCGCAGTCACTGTTGTTTCTCCTTGCTGGGGCTAGGCGGCATGCTTGCCTTTCGAGATTGCCGGGTATACAGCATCACGTAGCCGTCGCAGGCGGCGGCCAGGCAGCCCTCGCACTCCGGCCCCAGGCCCTTCGGGTCGACGGCGGCGGCCATGACCTCGAACCCCAGGTGCCCGTAGAGGTCCTCCGCCTCGCGGCGCCGGGCGGCGTCGGCCAAGAAACGAGGGGTCCAGCCCGCCTTCACCAAGGCCGGGTCTGCCAGGGCCTCGGCCGTGGAGTCGCGGCCCAATGGCAGGAGGGGGCAAGGGGCCGCCCTCGTCACGCGGCGGCCGCCTCTTGGTGCAGCCTGCTGAGGCGCAGCTGGCCCAGGACGGCGGCGCCGAGGGCGCCGGTGAACTGGGGGGTGTCCCCCGGGGGGATGTTGACCTCCCCATCCAGCTCCTCGCGGATCGCCTTGGCCATGCTCTCGAAGCGGAGGATGCCCCCCACCAGGGTGAACTCGGGCTCCATTCGCACTCGGCGCATGAGCTGCACCGAGCGGCCCACCAGGGACACCATGGCGCTGTACATGATGTCCCCCGGGGCTACCCCTTGGGACAGGTGATTGATGACCTCCGACTCGGCGAAGACGGCGCACACCCCCGAGATGGGAACCGTCTGCGTGGCCTCCGCCGCCAAGGGGCCGATCCCCTCGGTGTCGTAGCCCATGTAGCGGGCTGTCTTCTCGAGGAAGGCCCCGGTGCCGGCGGCGCACTTGTCGTTCAGGCGGAACGACCACACCCAACCACCCTCGTCCAGGCGGATGGCCTTCATGGTCTGGCCCCCCACGTCGAGGACGGTGCGGGTGGCGGGGAACAGGTGCTTGGCCCCCCGGCCCTGGGCGGTGATGGCCGTGACCTTGAGATCCCGAAAGCTGACCTGATTGCGGCCATAGCCCGTGCTCACCACGTAGCCCACGTCGTCGGCCGCCACGCCGGCCTGTTCCACGGCCTGGTCCAGGGCCGACCGGGCCGCCTTGTCGAGCAGGAAGCCGGTGCGGAGCATGGACCGGGCCAGGATCTCCCCACCGGGGCCCAGGAGAACCGCTTTGGTGTAGGTGGAGCCGACGTCGAGGCCGGCGATGATCGTGTCCGGCGCCGCCAGGGGGCCGGCCGGGGTCTTCTGGGTCATGCGGCTTCCTCCTCGGCGCCGCCCTGGGTGCCGGCGCGCACTTCATCGAGGGCAAACAGGGCCGCCCCAATGGCGCCCATGTAGTGGGATTCCTCGCTCACGTTCACCGGGCTACCCATCCTGCCATTCAGGACGTGGATCATGGCCGTGTTCCGGGCCACCCCCCCGGTGAAGGTCACCTGGTCCTCGATGCCGACCCGGCGCAGCAGGCCCACGGACCGGGAGGCGATGGACTCGTGGACCCCCATCAGGATGTCCTCGATCTTCTTGCCCTTTCCGAGCCACGAGAGCACCTCCGACTCGGCGAAGACGGTACAGGTGGTGCTGATCTTGATGGGCCGCTCCGCCCGCAGGGACGTCGGCCCCAGGTCGTTCAGGGCGATCTCCAGGGCCGCCGCGGCCGCCCCAAGGAACCGCCCGGTGCCGGCGGCGCACTTGTCGTTCATGCAGAAGTCGAGGACCTCACCCCGGTCGTTGACCCTGATGGCCTTGGTGTCCTGACCCCCCATGTCCAGGACGGTGCGCGTCCCCGGGAACATGTGAGCCGCACCCCGGCCGTGGCAGCTGATCTCCGTGATCTGGACATCGCCGAAGGTCACCCGGTACCGGCCGTAGCCCGTGCCCACCACGTAGCCCACGGCCTCGGGGGCCAGGCCCGCGTCCTCCAGGGCGGCGGCGTAGGCCGACTCGGCGGCCACCACCACGTTTGAGCCGGTGTCTATCAGGGAGCGACCCACGAAGTGTCCTTCGTCGTCGAGGACTACGGCCTTGGTCTGGGTGGAGCCGACGTCCACTCCCGCTGCGTACGATCTTGCCATCATGGTCTCCCGCTGGTGACGATGGACACCGGGTCGGCGGCGCCGGTCAAGCGCTGCGCCGGGCCAGCTTGGCCCGGGTGGCCAGGTTCTCGAAGAAGGCGTCGATGCGGTTCTTGAGCTGGGCCTCGGATACGACGCGGCGATCCATCATGTCGGACTCAAGGAACAACGTTGGCACGTCCCTCAGCTCCATCAGGGCGCGGCGGCTGTCGGCCAGACCGGTGGACACCGTGCGGCAGCTCTTGATGGGATGGAAGACCACGCCATCCATGGCATAGGTATCCACCAGCTCGTTCATGGTATCGACGTGCCAGAACATGCTGTCCATGGCATCCCGCACGCTGATCAAGGTGCCCTCGGCCAGGCTCTCGATGGGCCGCTTCAGGTCGAACTCGTAGCCCAGGTTCATGCCCCCGGAGGCGAACCACAGATAGCTGGAGCCGACGAAGACGCCGCCCCACTCCGTGAACAGCTCGTTGAATCGCCGAAAGATGGGGTAGCAGGGCACGCCGACGAAGCCCAGGCGGTACTTCTCGGGCTCGACGGCCCCCACCCCCGCCGCCACCTGGGTTTCGAGCTCGACCACGAGGTCGTCGAAGTAGCGGCGGCCTTCGGGGGTGGCCTTCAAGGCGTTCATTACCCCCAGGTACACCGTGCCGTCCACCACGGCGTTGTAGGGGGCGGGCCGGCTCTTGTTGAGCTCGATGCACCGGGCCCAGGCCTTGCTCATGGCGTTGGAGTGGCCCATGGCCTCCCGGAGGCGGTCGATGTCGAAGGGGATGCCCGTCACCGCCTCGCACTGGGCGATCAGCTCTCGGATCTGGTGGGTGACGTAGGCGAGGTCCGCGGCGAAGCCGTCGTCTCCTGGCCAGGTCTGGCCCCCATGGGTCCGGGTGGCAGGCACGTCGAGGGTGAAGACCGGGGTGCCGTACATCCGCTCCCACACCTCGGCCCACTTGACGTACGTGTTGCAGGCGTTGGTCAGCACCGCCAGGTCGGGCTTCGGGATCCGGCCATTGGGGTGATCACCGCCCCGAAGCTGCACCGCCACATCGGCCTTGACGTAGCCGCAGATGTCCGGGGAATAGCCGTAGTCCTCGGCCTCGGCGAGGAATTCGTGGGCCACGTGGCGTACCGCCGTCTGCAGCGAGTTGATCTCGGGGAACACGACGTTGAAGTCGAAGCACCTTAGGATCTCGGCCAGGCTACCCATGACGAACACGTAGGCGGTTGGCGTCCCCTCGGCGGCGGCCACCTCCAGGCCCGCATACCACTCGCGAAAGAGCTGGGCCCCGTCCCGCTTGGCGCGGCCGAACAGAGCCTTGCCCTGGGACTTGGCCTGATCCTGTAGCTGGGTCATGGAACTGTCTCCGTTGGACTCATGGCGTCGCCGGGCTTCACGCAAACATCAGGCGCTCGACGAAGGTCTCGAGCTGGATCTCCAGGTGGTCGAAGCTGGTCATGCCTTCCTCGAACTCGCTGACAAAGTAGGGGATACCTTCCTCGTCCAAGGTCCGGGAGTATGTGACCTGCTCCTCCAGGCCCGGCTCGCACATCTTGGCCGAGGTGAGGATGGCGGCATTGGCCCCGGACTCGCGGATGGACTTCAGCAGCATTTTCTCCTTCGGCTTGTTCAAGTCATGCTGCACGGGGCTGTAGGCCTCGGTCTCCACGTAGCTCGTGGCCAGGGCAAGGAGGGGGTCGCCCGTAGTGGCGACGTCGTCGGTGAGCCACCGGACGCCCACGAAAAGGTCGTCGTCCACCACGTAACATGAGCGGCCTATGGCCCTGAGCAGGTCCAGGGGGGGCTGCTCGCAGAAGCCCCCCTGGAACACGACCCTGAGTCGATCCTGGGCCTTGGCCGGCCGGGCTTCGATTTGGGGCAGCACGGCCGCCAGGATCTGGTTGTGCTCCTCCCGAGGAATGAGGGTGCCGGCCCCCACAAGGGCGAAGGCCTCGTCCACGGCCAGCAGCCAGGGGGTTTCTCGGCGAATGCGGTACAGCTCCGCCAGGAGACGGCGGTTCTCGTTGAAGACGGCGATGGAGGCCGCGACGTCCGCTGGCGTGACCTTCGCCCCCGCCACGGCCTCGATGACCCCGAGGATGCGGGCGTACTCGTCCCGGAGGTACTGGGGGGCATAGGTCGAGTTGGGGTTTTGGGGCAGGTACAGGATGTGGCTCGGGTACTCCACATTGCGGCCCCAGATGGCCCCCAGGTTGCGGGCGGCATCGCAAATGGGGTGGGTCACGAACAAGTCAAGGGGCAGCCGGTCCGTCAGGGCCAGCTCCAGGGAGGTCTTGAGGATGGAGCACAGGTAGGAGCCGAAGTGGGAGTCGGCCTCCCGGGCGTCCACCTGGGCGCCACGCACCTTCACGGGCAACATCCCGGCTGCGTGGGCCAGCTCCTCGGGAAAGTACACTTGAAAATGGCCGAGGACCTTGCCCCCGGCGGCCCGCCAGGCCGCTACAGTCGGGAACTCGGGGTCCTCGACCAGGTCGCGACAGCGTCCCAGGACCTCGTCCAGGGCCATGTCACCCAGGCCGTCGAAGAATATGGGGGCCCCGGCAGCCCCGGGGGACGCCTCGTTGTCAGCTGGTCGGCCGCTCTCGGTGCGCGGCGCTATCGGTGCTCCCACTTGGGTGCCCTCCTGTCGGCAAAGGCGGCCAAGCCCTCGTGGATGTCGTGGGTGGCCATGAGGTCGTCGAGGTACAGCCCCTCGATGGGGGCCAGCCGGTCCTGCAGGCACAACGGCCCGCAGCCAGCCTTCAGGGCTCGTTTGGCCAGGCGCAGGGCGGCGCCGCTGGAGGCGATGATCTCCTCCTCCAGGGCCGAGGCGGTCGCGGCCAGGTCGCCGGAGGCAACGACGCGGGTCACGAGGCCCGCCTCGTGGGCCTCGGCAGCCGTCACGGTGCGGCCGGAGAACAGCCAGTCCGCCGCCCTCTTCGGGCCGATGGCGGCGGGTAGGAGAATGCTCGCCACCGGGGCGAAGGCTCCGAGGCGGATCTCCGGCTGGCCGAACTTGGCCCTGTCGCTGGCCAGAATGATGTCGAAGGCAGCGGCCAACTCGCAGCCGCCCCCCAGGGCGGCGCCGTCGACCACGGCCAAGGTGGGCACCGCCACCCGATCCAGGATGCGGAAGATGCGGTGGAAGGAGCCGATCATGTCCGCCACCCGGTCGGCGGTGTGGTCGGCCACGTCCACTCCGGCGCTGAAGGCTCGGGCATCGGCGGCGGCGTCGAGGACCACAAGGCGCGCCGCCGAATCGTCGCAGGCCGCCTCCAGGGCGTCGCCCAGGGCAGACAGGGCGGGAATGTCGAGGATGTTCAGGGGCGGGCGGCACATGGTGATGGCAAACACCGCCCCGTCCCCCCGGCGCTCTACCCCTATCACCTCGGCTTCACTGGCCACTGCCGCCTCCATCCGGGCCCCCGGGGTCGAGGGGGGCGCCGCAAGCGCCGCAAAAGGTGAAGTACTCGGGCAGCTGGCCGGCGCCGCAGGCTGGGCACTGGCGCCGGTACGGGCCCCACCGAAACTCGGCGGAACGGCCCTCGGCCAGGCGCCGCCGGAAGCCCCGATAGTCGGGCTGGCGTTTCTCGCCGAAGGCGGTCATTCCCTCCAGGGGCTCCCAGGAGGTGTAGTGGACGGCCAGCCAATCGGCGGCGTGGCCGATGGTTTGGTGCCACGCCAGGTCCTTCCAGAAGTTGAGGTGCTGCCTGGTGTACCGGGTGCACTCGGGGAACTTGTCGATGAGCTTCGCGCAGAGAGTGTCCACGGCCTCGTCCAGGCGCGACAGGTTCACGGCGTAGCTGTCACGGCCGGCGATGGCGGCCTTGACTTCGTCCGGGGACGCCCCCTCAACGAAGACCCCGTCCTTGGTCACCGAGGGCACCACCTGGTTCACGAGGCCCATTTCGAGGGCCTGCCGGGGGCCGATGGCCTCGTTGAGGAGCAAGATTTCCCTGGCCCGCCGGTCGCCGACGGTGATTGGTAGCCACTGGGTAGCACCGCCGCAGGCCACGCTGCCGACGGTGCTGCCCACTTGGCGGATGTAGGCGTGCTCCGCCATCACCGCCAGGTCGCAGGCCAGCTGGCTCTCGTTGCCGCCCCCGACGGCCATGCCATTCAGCCGGGCCACCACCGGTTTGCCGGCGTTCACGATGCTCTCGATATAGGCCCGGAACAGGCGCATGTACTTCCAGTAATCGTGGGGCCGGGCGGTGTACTCGGCCTCGTACTCCTTCACGTCGCCCCCAGTGCAGAAGGCCCGGTGGCCGGCCCCGGTGAACACGATCACGGCCACGGCGTCATCGAAGGCGGCATCGGTGAAAGCGGCGGCCAGCTCCCTGAGGGCGCCGGTGCTGTAGGCGTTGTAGGCCCCGGGCCGGTTGATAGTGATGGTGGCCACATGGTCGGCCTTGTCGTACAGGACCTCGGTGAGGCCGAGGTCGCCGGACGGCTGGGAAGGGAATGGGAATGAGCTCACGGCGTCACCTTTTGGTGGGCACGATGATGGATCGGACGCCCTCGCCCGCCCGCAGGACGTCGAAGGCGGTGTTGACGTCCGCCAGGGAGTAGCGGCCGGTGACGAGCTCCGACAGCCGGACTTGACCTTGCCGGACCATGTCCACCACCCGGGGGTAGTCCACGCCCCGGCACCCCAGGGAGCCGACAAGCTCCATCTCTCGGAACATCACCCGCCCGGCATTCAGCTCCATGGGCTTGGGGCTGTACCCTACGAACACGACCCGCCCCCCGTTCTTGGCGGCGTAGAAGGCCTCCTCCTGAGTGGCCGGCAGCCCGACGCACTCGAAGGACACATCGGCGCCGCCGGACGTGAGCTGCCGCACTGCCTTGCCCGCCGCCTCCTCGGCCGAGGCGTCCACCGTGGCCTCGGCCCCCAGCTCATTGGCCAGGCTCAGCCGGGCGGCGCGCACGTCCACGGCCACGACCCGGGCCCCCTGGGCAGCTGCCATCTGCACCACGTTTAGGCCGATTCCGCCGCAGCCGAAGACGGCCACGGTGTCCCCGGGCTGCACCCGGCCGCGATTGACTACCGCGTGGTAGGGGGTGGTGAGGGCGTCGGCGATGATGGCGCTGTCCTCCAGGGGCAGCTCCTCGGGGAGGGGCACGAGCTGGTGGGCCGGCACTACCACGTACTCGGCGTAGCCGCCGTCCATGTGATTGCCCAGCATCCGCATGCGGGAGCACACGTTTTCCCGACCGGTGCGGCAGGCGGCGCAGCGGCCGCAGCCCAGGACCGCCGGCACCAGCACCCGGTCTCCCTCGGCGACGGTCCCGCCCTCCGGGGCGGCGGCCACGGTGCCGGAGATCTCATGGCCCAGGATCAGCGGCGGTGCCTTGAAGGTGGCTACACCGTGATCCAGGTAGTGGAGGTCGGTGTGGCACACGCCGCACGCCGCCACCCTCACCAAGGCCTCCTCGGGGCCCGGGTCGGGGGTGGCCACCTCCAGCACCTCGAGGGCCTCGTTGGGGGCCTTGAACACCGCAGCCTTCACGTCATGAACCTCACGTCATGAACCTCCTGGTGCCGGGGGGCCTTCGCCCGGGCCACCGTTCCTGCGGGGAGACCCCGGGCGCCCCATCGCATGGCGATTCTGGTATCGGGCGTTTGTCAAACGACCAGCATCGAATCTAACATGCGTGAGGCGGTCTGTCAAGGCGGATCGTCTTCAGACCCAAGTGAGACCGGGAGGCGGAACATGGACGTAACAGCGGCCCTGCGCGGCGAGCACGGGGCCTTTTATCCGCAGTTCGATCACCTGGCGACCCTGGCAGAGGGGGGGAGCGCGGGGGACCTCAGGGCCGCCGGAGGAGTCCTCGGGGCCTCCCTCGCCAGCCACGCCAGCCTCGAGAACGAGCTCCTGCTGGGGGCCCTCGAGGAACGCATCGGCCCCGACGGCCCCGTCGGGGTGATGCGCCGCGACCACGAGGACATCGAGGCGACCTTGGCCGCCCTGGCTGAGGCTCAAGACGACGCCTCCGCCAGGCGCCTGGCCGCCGATTGCGTTCGCCTGGCTCGGGATCACTTCAGCCGGGAGGAGAACGCCCTGTTTCCCATGGCCAAGGCGGCCCTCGCCCCGGAAGTCCTGGCGGAGTTGGGAAACCAGTGGGCCGCCCGCCGGGGGGTGGTCCTGGGCTGACGGCGGGTAGGCGGAGGACCCCCGGAAGACGTTGAACGGCCCGGCGCCCCAGA
>CAZXNP010000062.1:0-8645 GCA_964642035.1 uncultured Anaerolineales bacterium
TCGTGGTGGCCCCCGCGGCGACCCAGGTCCTCACACGGGAGCGCAGATGAAGGCCATCGAGGCCCATCGCCTGGAGCGACGATTCGGCGACCTGACGGCCGTCGACGGCGTCAGTTTCGAGGTCGAGCAGGGTGAGATCTTCGGCTTCCTGGGCCCGAACGGGGCCGGCAAGACGACCACTATCAGCATGTTGTGTACTCTGCTGCGGCCCACGGCGGGCACAGCCGCCGTGAATGGCCACGATGTCGGCAGCGAGCAGGGGGCGGTCCGCCAGTCCATTGGCCTCGTGTTCCAGGATCCGAGCCTCGATGACAAGCTCACGGCCATGGAGAACCTCCGATTCCACGCCATGCTGTACGACGTGGCCCGGGACGCCTTCCCCCAGCGGGCGGCCCAAGTGCTGTCCCTGGCGGGCCTCGCCGACCGGGCCGACGGCCTGGTCGGCACCTTCTCGGGGGGCATGAAGCGTCGGCTGGAGATTGCCCGCGGCCTGTTGCATCATCCCCGAGTCCTCTTCCTCGACGAACCGACCCTCGGTCTCGATCCCCAGACCCGACGCCTGATCTGGGACTACGTCTTGGCTCTTCGGGAGACGGAGGGGGTGACGGTGTTCCTCACCACCCATTACATGGAAGAGGCCGAGCACGCCAACCGGATTGCCGTGATCGACAACGGCCATGTCGTGGCCCTGGATACACCGGAGGCCCTCAAGGACATGGTCGGGGGCGACGTGATCCGGCTGCGCACAAGCGACAACGACGCCGCCGCGGCCCGGTTGGCCCCGGCCTTCGACACTGAGGTCCGGCGGGACGGTCCTCATCTCGTGATCGAGATTCCCCAGGGCGATCGAGTCATGCCAGACATCGTCCAGGTTCTGACCAACGGCGCTTCGGCGCCGGTCCAGGTCATCAGCATCAACATGCGCCGCCCGACCCTGGAGGACGTTTTCATCAAGCTCACGGGGCGCCACATACGCGAGGAGGTTGCGGGAGCCAGCGACAGGATGCGAAGCCACATGCGCATGCGCGGGAGGTCTCGGCGATGACCGCCGCGACGGGCGCCCTGGGGCCGCGGCGGTGGCTCATCCGACAGCGGCGCAACGTGAAGGGCGCCTACACCATTTGGTACAGGGACGTGCTGCGGTTCTCTCGGGATCGGGCTCGGCTGGTGGCATCCCTGGGTCAGCCCCTCTTGTTTCTGTTCGTGTTCGGTGCCGGAATGTCGCCGGCGGTGTCCGGGCTGGGGGGCGGCGCCGTTGACTTCACTGCCTTCCTGTTCCCGGGAATCATCGCCATGGCAGTCTTGTTCACGGCCATATTCTCGGCCGTCTCAATCGTCTGGGACCGGGAGTTCGGCTTCCTGAAGGAGGTCCTGGTCGCCCCGGTGTCCCGGGTGGCCGTGGCCCTGGGCAAGGTGGCCGGTGGCAGCACCGTGGCCATGTTCCAGGGAGCCATCATCCTGCTGCTGGCGCCCCTCATCGGCATTCGCCTCGGCGCCGACCAGATCGCCCTTCTCCTGGTGCTCATGCTCCTGACGGCGGCCACCATGACCTCCCTGGGGGTCCTCATCGCGGCCCGAATGCACTCGATGGAGGGCTTCCAGATGATGATGAACTTCGTGCTCATGCCCATGTTCTTCCTCAGCGGTGCCTTCTTCCCCCTGCGCGGCGTCCCCATCTGGATGCTCTGGCTGGCAAGCGTCGACCCAATGACCTATGGCGTCGACCCGATCAGGCAGGTGGCCCTTCAGGATTCAGTGCCTGCCGCTGCCATGGCGGCAATACGCCTGCACCCCATCGCCATCGATGTGGCCGTCCTGGCCGGCTTCTGGCTGTTGCTACTGGCGCCCGCCGTATGGCTCTTCGGGCGCCAGGACTGAGGGCACAGACGAGTACGGCCACGGCGTTGCCCGCCAGGGATCGGCCGCCCCACAAGGACCCGCCGTGACCGGTCGCTGACTACTCGTTCCCAAGGCTGGGGAAGAAGATCCGGGCCCGATCCGGCGCCCGCGTCGGCCCCGGCGTGGGGTGGGGCTCCTGCCGCCAGCCCGCTAGGTCGTCGGCCCGGATTGGGAGGCGGCGCACGCGCCGGCCCGTGGCGGCAAACACGGCGTTGGCCACCGCCGGCGACACCGCCGGGAAGCCCGGCTCGCCCAAGCCCCCCGGTGAGGCGGTGCTGTCCACGATGTGGACCTCGATGCGGGGGGCGTCTCTCATTCGCAGCCACTTGTACTCGGCGAAGGTCTTCTCCACGACACCGCCCCCGGCGATGGTGATGGCCGCCCGGAGGGCCGTCGCCAGCCCGTCCATCACCGCTCCTTCGAGCTGTGCCTCCACCCCCAGGGGGTTCACCGCCACGCCGCAGTCAACGGCGCACACCACTCGCCCCACGGAGACCTCTCCACCCGGGGCCACGGTTAGCTCCACCACCTGGGCCACGTAGGAGCCGTAGCCGGCGAAACAGGCGATGCCCCGTCCGCTGCCGGGAGGCAACCCACTGCCCCAGTCGGCCTTGTCGGCGGCCAGGTCGAGGCAGCGCCCCAGGCGCTCGCTGCCCACGAGGCGGCGACGAAGCTCGTAGGGATCGTGGCCCCCGGCGGCGGCAAGCTCATCGAGGAATGACTCATTGGCAAAGGTGAACTGGGTGTTGTTCACCGAACGCCACGCCCCGGTGGGTACCGGCAGGCCCACCCGCCGGGTCGACACCGACACATTGGGCAGGTCGTAGGGCGGGCGCTCCTGGTTCAAGCCGGGGGCCTCCCAGGGGTGGGCGGCCGAAGCCGGGGTGTCCCCGGGGAGCAATTCGCCGGCCACCGGCCCCACGCCGCCGTCCAGGTCGTCGGCGCCTCGGGTGGCCAGGGCGGCCCTGTGGAACCAGGCGGCAATGTTGCCGGCCCCGTCCAGGCCGCCGGCCAGGGCGTGGTAGCTGGCCGGGCGATAGTAGTCGTGGCGGGTGTCGTCTTCGCGGCTCCAGAATACCTGGACCGGGGAGCCCATGGAGGCCGACAGGGCTGCCGCCTCGGTGGCGTAGTCCGACCCCAGGCGGCGCCCGAAGCCGCCGCCAATGTGGGTCACGTGGACCGTCACGTTTTCCTGCCGGATGCCCAGGCGGCCGGCCACTGCCCGTTGCACGCTGGCCGGGGCCTGGGTTGGGGACCACACGTCGCAGGTGTCGCCGTCGGCGTGGGCCAGGCAGTTCATGGGCTCCATGGTGGCGTGGGCTAGGTAGGGCACCTCGTAGGCGGCTTCCACCGGCGTCACGACGCTGCCCGGGAGGGCCGGCATCGCCTCCAACCCGTCCACGAGGCGGGCGCGGATCTCTTCCTGGCCGAAGCCGGCGTTGGGCCCGCCGTCCCATTGGACTTCCAGGGCCTTGCGCCCGGCCAGGGCGGCCCAAGTGTGTTCCGCCACCACGGCCAGGCCAGTGCCGAAGTTGCCTACGAATCGCACCCCGGGCACCGCCCGGGCGGCCTCCATGTCGTAGTCGGCGGCCCTGCCGCCAAAGGCGGGCGGCCGGGCAATGACGGCATACAGCATTCCATCGACCCGGACGTCGCAGCCGTAGAGGGCGCTGCCGGTGACGAAGCTGGCTTGGTCGAGGTGCCGGGTGGGCCGGCCGACGATGCGATACTCCCCGGCCGCCTTCAGGGTCACCGACGACGCAGGGGGTACCTCGAGGCGCGCCGCCGCCTCGGCCAGCCGCCCGTAGGTGGCCTGGCGGCCCGAGGGGTCGTGGAACACCGTTCCCGCCTCGGCGCGGCAGTCGGCGGGGTCCACCCCCCACTCCCGGGCCGCCGCCGCCACGAGCATGACCCGGGCCGTGGCCCCCGCCTGGCGCATCGGGGTCCAGAAGGTCCGGGTGCTCGAGCTGCCCCCGGAAGTCTGATTGCCGAAGCGGCTGTCGGCCGGGGCCTGGACGAGGCCCACCTTTTCCCAGTCCGCCTCCAACTCCTCGGCCAGGGCCATGGCCAGGGACGTCCGCACCCCCTGGCCCATGTCGGGCCGGGGAATGGTGATGGTCACCGCCCCGTCGGCGCCGATGGCCAGGAAGATGCCGAGGGCCACGGCGTCGTCCGCCCCCGGGCTCCCGGCGGCGCCTGGAGGGCCACGGCGGCCGTCGCTGTCCGCCCCCCGCCCCCCGGGAACTCCAGGTGGCTCCTTGCGGACCACGATCTTGTCCAGGCCCCGGGCCGAGAGGTACAAGCCCAGCTGAAGGCCGGCCAAGTTGCCCAGGAAGGCCCGGCGGGTCATCTCGCGCCGCTTCATGCCACACCTCCTGCGGCGGCCCGGTGGATGGCCCGGCGCACCCGCTGGTAGGTGCCGCAGCGGCACACGTTGTGCCCCAGGGCACGGTCGATGTCGGCGTCCGAGGGGGCGGCGGTTCGATTCAGGAGCGCCGCGGCGGCCATGATCATCCCTGGTTGGCAGTAGCCGCACTGGGACACGTCCTCCGCCAGCCACGCCATCTGGAGGGGGTGGCTGCCGTCGGGGGACAGGCCCTCAATTGTGGTTACATGGTGCCCGGCCACGGCCTCGATGGGTCGGTGGCAGCTGAACACCTCCCGGCCATCCACCAGGACCATGCAGTTGCCGCACACCGCTACTCCGCAGCCGTACTTCGTGCCTGTGAGGCCGAGGATGTCCCGCAGGACCCACAAGAGGGGCATCTTCGGGTCGGCCTCCACCCTTCGCGCCGCACCGTTGACCGTCAGGTTGAACACTGCCATGCCCTAGCTCCCTTGGTCCGCCGCTTTCGGCTCCGTGGCCGGGGACCCGACGACCACAATCTCGAAGCGACACACGTCGCCGCCGGCCGCCAGGCACGTCGTCTCTCGGGCCTCCACCGCAGCCTCGAAGAGGCCGTTGCCGAGGCCACCTAGGACGCCTCTGATGAGGTGACAGACGCCACCGGGCACCCCTGGCCCGCCGAAGGAGTCGGCCGGGCCGCCGGAGGCTGCCGCGGCGCCAGCCCCCGCCAGGGACCGATACGCGGCGGCGAAGGGGCTGGCGTCCACCTCCACCGCCATGCGCCCGGCGCTGGAGTCGAGGTGCACCAGGCGAAAGCGTCCCCAGCCGATCTCGCCGCCCATGCGGCACATGAAGGCCACGGCCCCGGCGTCGTCCAGGCCGAATTCGTCCTTGTACCGGCGCCCGCTCAGGCGGCCGCCGATGAAGCCGCCGTCGTACAGCACCCGGGCCGTCGCGGGTGCACCGGCTTCATCCTCCATGGCCCGTTGCATCCCGGCCAGGGTCTCGGGGCGAATCAGGAGGTACCGGACTCCGCGGTATGCCAGGGTCCCCCGGTCGGCCGACCAGGCCAGGTCGGCCAATATTTCATTCACGCCGTCGCCAGACTCCATGGAGTCCGGGGTGGCCCTGGTGCCCACTAGTCCAGCTCCGCCAGGTCCGCCGGGGACACATCCACCCCGTAGTGCTCCCGGGCTGCCGTCACGGTCACCTTGCCGTCCCGGATATCGGCCAACAGGGCCTTGCGATCCCGCTGGGCCGGGTCGCCGTAGCCGCCGGCCCCCGGCAGCCGCAGGGAGACAACGTCCCCGGCATTGAGGTGGTCCAGGCCCTTGGACCGGGCCGGCTTCTCCTGGGGTGTGCCCGGGTTCAGGACGAAGCTGCCCTTGCCCCCCTCCCGGCCCCCAAGGAGCCCGAAGGGGGCGAACTTCTGCCGGTCCCCGTACCGGGCCCAGGTCACATCGTCGATGAGAACCCGGATGTCGCGGCGCAGCCCCAGGGCGCCCCGGAAGCGCCCCGCTCCGCCGGTGTCCGGCAACAGCTCGTAGCGCTCGATCCGCACGGGGTACTCCAGCTCCACCGCCTCCACCGGGGTGTTCTTGAACCGGGCCAGATGGGAGTCCTGGCCATCCCGCCCGTCCTTGGTGGGCCGCGCCCCGGCGCCCCCGCCCTGGATGTCGATGTAGACGAAGCGCTGGCCGGTGTCCGGGTCGTAGCCGGAGAAGCCGCAGTTGGTGATCTGGCCGTGGCTGCCGGCCATGACCCGATCCGGCACCGCCTTCGACAGGGCCAGCATCATGGCCTCGGTGATCTTCTGGGACGTGTTGGTGCGGGCGCCCACGGCCCCGGGCATTCGGGGGTTGACGATGAGGCCTTCCTCCGCCTCCACGGTGAAGGGCCGGTAGCAGCCCGAGTTGGGGGGCACGTGGGGGTCCAGGACGGCGATTAGAGCGTAGTACACCGCCGCGTGGACCGTGGCCAGGGGACAGTTGATGTTGCCCTTGACCTGCTTGGACGTGCCCTCGAAGTCGACGGTCACCTCATCGCCGCGCTTATGGACATTCACCTGCAGTCGCACCGGGTCCGGGCTGAAGCCGTCGTCGTCCACCCAGTCCACGCCGGAGTGGGTGCCGTCGGGCAGATCGGTGAGGGCGGCCCTGATCCGGGCCTCGGACACGTCCAGTAGACGCTCGAGGGCGGCGTCCACCACGGCCGAGCCGTACTTGGCGTGGATCTCCTTCACCCGCCGTACCCCCACGAAGTCCGCCGCCGCCTGGGCCCGAATGTCCCCCAGGGTCTTGTGGGGCACCCGGATGTTGTTCTCCAGGATGCCAAAGAGTTCCGGATCCTCTGTCCCCGCCTTGTACAGCTTCACGAAAGGGAACCGCAGGCCCTCCAGGTAGATCTCCGTCAGTCCCCCGGCGGTGCCCCCCGGGGCGGCGCCGCCCATGTCGGAGTGGTGGGCGATGCTGCCGACGAAGCCAAGGAGGGCGCCGTTGTCCACCACGGGGGCGAAGGTCACCAGGTCCATCACATGCTGGCCCCCGGCATAGGGGTCGTTGAACACGATCACGTCCCCGTCGTGGAGCTCGTCGTCGGCGTAGCGCTCCCGGAGGGCCCGCACCCCCATCTCGAAACCCGTCAGCAGCATCGGGGCGTGGTGGGCCTGGGCCACGGTGTTGCCGTGGCGATCGAAGATGGCGCAGGTGATGTCCTTGATCTCTTTGATGATCGTGGATCGAGCCGTGCGCACCAGGGTGTAACCCATTTCGTCGGCCGCTTGCTCCAGGGCGTAGCGGATGACCTGCATGGTGACGGGATCCGTCTTGGGGGGGGCGACATCTGTCCGTGTTGCCATCAGGCCTCCAGTCCAACGGTCAAGTTGCCGTAGCGGTCCACTGTTGCCTCCCGTCCTGGAGGAATGACTGTTGTGGAAGTGGCCTCCTCGATGAGGCAGGGGCCGGGAAGGGTCTGCCCCGGCACGAGGTTGTCGCGCTCGTAGACCTTGGCCTCGGCAAAGCCCCCGGCCAGGAAGTACACCTGCCGCCGCCCCTTGGCCTCAGGGGCCGGGGGCGCCTCTGGCCCCTCGCGCTCCAGGTCCAGGGGGGGCACCGGGCCAATGGCCGCCAGGCGCAGGTTGACAACCTCCACCGCCTCGGTGGGATCGCCGTAGGCGTAGATGCGCTCGTGCCAGAGGTGAAAGTCGGCGATGAGCCTGGCGACATCTGCCGGGGTGAGGTGGCCCGATTGGCCCACGGGGATGGTGATCTCGTAGGACTGGCCCTGGTAGCGCACGTCGGCGGAGCGCTGCACGACGGCGGCGTCGGCGTCGACGCGGTCCTCCGCCAGCCGGTGCCCCGCCTTCGCCTCCAGCTCGTCGAAGCCGGCCTCCAGGGCAGCCGCCGTGGCCGCCTCCTGGGGCAGGGCCCCCGTGGGGACGTAATCGGGGCGGGCGTCCCGCGCGACGATCCTCGGCGCTCCACGTCGATGACGACGAGCGGGATCTCGGTCATCGCGGCGAGCCCGAGGAACTCGGTCTTGAGTGCGATGCCCGGTCCCGAGCTGACGGTGAATGCCACCTTTCCCGCATACGACGCGCCGATGGCGACTCCCGCAGCGGAGATCTCGTCCTCGGCCTGGTGCACGATGCCCCCGGCGCTCTCGAACACCTCGCTCAAGTAGTGGGACACCGACGTCGCCGGTGTGATGGGGTACATCGAGCAGAGGTCCATGCCGGATGCGATGGCGCCCATGCCGAGCGCCGTGTTGCCGTTCATGACGAGCATCTCGTGCTCGTCGGGGTGGGTCGGGATGTCGATCCGGAAATCGAGATGTTCGGACGCCCACGAGTGGCCGAGGTCGAACAGCTCGGCGTTGCGGTCGTAGATCTCCTGGGACTTCTTGCGGAACGTGATCGCGATCTGTCCCTTGCAGAGTTCGACGTCGCGGCCGTAGATCGCGGCGAGCATGCCGAACGCGAACATGTTCTTGCCGCGCCGCGGATTCTCCACGACCGTCAGGCAGAGTTCCTCCATCGGGACCTCGATGATGCGGTAGTTGCTTCTTGCGATCGTCTCGAGGGCGTTCTTCCACGCAGCACGGATCGTCTCGTCGTCGTGGTCCTTCCAGCGGTTCTCGATCAGGATGACAGCGTCGTCGGCCAGTGAGTTGGCGCGCAGACGTGCCAGCAGCACCTGCTCGTTGAACGCGATGACGAGCTGCGCGTGGTTGCCGCCGTTGGTGACGGGACCCGTGCCGAAGCGGATGCGAACACCGCTCGCGCCGCCGGGCGTGCGTGCCGGCGGCTGGATCTCCGCCGGGATGATCTCCACGGTCCACACGCCGTTGCCCATCTTGGCGCCGACGGCGCCGAACGGCTCGCCGTACTTCCTCACCGCTT
>CAZXNP010000063.1:0-8480 GCA_964642035.1 uncultured Anaerolineales bacterium
CCGATCTCGAAGCGATACTGAAGAGCCTGCAGCTTGAGGCCGGACAGGTTGCGGCCATGGGCGATGACCTGCCCGCCCTGCCCATGCTGCGACAGGTTGCCTTGGCTGCGTGCCCGGCCGATGCCGCACCTGAGGTGGTGGCTTCGTGCCACCATGTCTGCGGGGCGTCGGGCGGGTTCGCAGCGGTGGGCGCCCTCGCCCTGGTGTCTGTGCCCGTGGCAGTGCCGCCCCCGCCCCCCGCCGTGGCGGTGGCCGTCGGACCACCTCCCGGCGTTGCCGTCGGGGCGCCAGGGGTAGCCGTCGGCACCGGCGTCGGCGTCGGCCCGCCTCCCGGTCCCCGGGGCCGCAGGTTGACATAGATGTCGGTGGTCTCGGCCGGGTCGTAGAAGATCTTCACCCGGGGGTCAGGACCGCCCAGCCGCGCGTCGAAGTACGGGGCGTAGATTGGCGGCTCCCCGGGGGGGATGAAGGGCGGCGGCGCAGGCTGCGCCGGGTTCCGCTGGTTGGCCGGGGGGATTATGTTGAGGGGGGCCGGGGGGCTCCAGCCCGCCGCGGCAGCCGCAATGTCGTCGTGGTTGAGGCCCGGCACTCCCCGCGGGAATGGCGGCGGAGTGGTCTGCAGACAGCCGTAGAAGTGCAGCCGGCTTACCGGCGACCGCCAGTTGCTGGTCAGGAGGTACATCTGGCCCTGGGGCACCTGAACCTCAGTGTACTGGTTCGGGATCACGATGCCCTGGTCCGTCTGCCACGTTGCCCTGAGGCGCCGCAACCGGCGGTAGAGCTCGATGAACTCCGTGCCATAGCGCGGCTCCGTGGCCTCGGCCACGATGCGCTCCGTGAGGGGCCGCATGGCGGCCAGGTCACCGACGCACGAGTCGTAGCGCCGGGTGTTGGCGAACTCTCCCTCGGACATCCGCTCGATGTCCACGGCGCCGGTGTGCCTCACGTTGAAGGGAGGCATGACCGAGGCCTGGTCGGGGCGACCGTTCAAGTAGTAGCCCTGCTGGAACAGGGTGTCCTGGGTGTTGAGGAAGTCGCCCTTGGGCACCGGCGTCCGGATCGTCACGTACTCGAAGAGCACCCGGGAAGAGCCGGGCTCGCACTGGGTCATCACGGCCACCACGTTGTACTCGTGGCCATCGACGTAGAATCGCTTCAGGTACCACGGGTCCCCTGGCACGAGATCGTGGTTGCCGTTGCCGTCGTCGATTGCCGAGTGGGTGGCCCCCAGGGCCCGGCCGACAGTGATCGTGACCCGATCGGTGTCCGCCGCCACATCCTCGACGAACACGAACCAGGCCCCGTTCACGCCGGGGTTGCTGCCGCCGGGGTTGACCACGGTCACGCTGTGCTGGAAGCGGTCCACGATGGCGGCATCGCCAATCTCGAGGCTGCGAACCCCCCCTACCACCTCAGGTCGGGCGTCGACGCCGTTGCCCCCCGTGAACCAGAACCGGAATTGGCCCCGGGCACCGCGGGTCACGTTCTCCAGGGTCACGAGGTGATCCAGGAACATGGCGCTGGAGGCCTCGGGGGTGGCCGGATCCAGATCCAGGGTGAGACTCTGGATGGCGAACACAACCATCTCGTTCCCGTTGAGGGGCGTGCAGTCGGCATCGAGGTCGTCCACCACACCGTCGCCGTCAAAATCCAGGACCGGGCCGGCCACCGGCGGCAGCGGGAACCCGGGCAGCGTGGGCCTGTGGCTCTGCCACTGGCTGTCCAGCTGCGACGCCAAGGTGCGCTCCGAGTGGACCGTGACCGCATCGGGCACGCTGTCGAAGTTGGAGTCAAAGGTGGTCAGGCCGAAGCCGAACTCTCCCCCTGGGGGCAAGGTGCCGCCAGGCAGGGGCACGGGCAACTCCTGGCGCCGGGTCGCCATGGGGAAGCCAAATCGGGAATTCCCCGGTGGGGCGGCCCCAGGATTGTCGGTGGTGTCCACGTAGAGGTAGGTGAACTCCTGCATGAGGGCCGGGAACACCAGATCCTGCTCGCAGTCGTCACTGAACCGGATCTTGGTGGTGTACTCAGGCTCGTACCAGAGGCGGTGGTACACCTTCTCCCGGGCGTTCTGCTCGTCGTTGGATAGCTGGCCGTAGAGAGGCCTGAGGGGCTCGTCGAAGTTACGGAACTCGTCCATGTACGCCGGATTCACCGTCAGCGAGTCGCCCCGGGGGGCATGGGGATGCTGCGGATTGAAGGGCGCCCACGGATCGGTGTACGGGAAAACCTCGACCCCGGCGGTGAGGCCGCCGTGGGTATCCGTCGTCACCCGGGTATCCCCGGCGCCGGCCGTCAGGCGTACCCTGCGGTCGCAGTCGAAATTGGGGCGCTGGGGCTGGCCGCCGAACAAGCGCACCCCCCGTTGGTCGGTCCACAGCTTCACCGGCGCCGTGGCCGGGTCATCGGGATCGAACCAGAACGCGGCGCGGCGAGGGGCCCCCAAGGGCTTCCCGCCGTCCGGCGTGTTGTTGACCGTGAGGTCCGGGGGCGGCGATGGCGGAATGCTGGCCGGCACCCCAATGTCGGGCATGGTCCAGCGGCGCCACCGGGCCGTCGGCGCCGTGAAGGCGCTCGTCACATGGTACTTGTCGGCGTCGAAGGGCTGGGGGTCTCCCTGGGGGTCCGGCAGGTCGGGCAAGAAGAACTCCGTGAAATTCCACGGCATGGTCCAGATCTGCTCATTGAAGAAGAAGCGGTTCTGGCCGAAGCCGCCAATGGCATCGGAGTCCGGGGCGAAGGCGCCGAACTTCTCCCTGAGCTGCCCCAGCATTTGGGGGTTGGTGTCCTCGTCGACGTAGAACCACCGGCTCGCGGCTTCATCGTCGTACGGGCCCACGGGAATGCCCGGGTCGCGGCCGGTGTAGGGCAGGGCCGAGCCCCCCCCTAAGATCGGGGCCACGGGACCGATGGGCCCCCCCATGTAGATGACCTCGGGGCGGTTGATGTAGGGCGGTACCTGGTTCGGGGGCACATCCACGTCGGCAAAGGTGTCGAAGGCCTTGATGTCCTCCAGGATGGTGTGCTCGTAGTTGAAGGGTGGTATCAGGGGCAGGAAAGTGGATGTGTCGTATGGCTGTAGCCGGACCGAGTGCTGCTCGATGATGGCCGGCACCTTGGGCAACGGCGCCCGGATGGTGATGAACTGGAACGTCCGGGCGCTGCAGGTGCCGATGGCCACCACGTTGTACTCGTGGCCGTCCACGTAGAAGCGCTTCAGGAAGTACGGGCCGCCAGGGCGGCGATTCACGGAGTTCGGCGCCTGCTCCATGGACGCGTGGGAGGCCCCGAGGGCCCGGCCAACAATGACCACCGCCGTCTCGTTACCAGGTGTGGCGTCCGAGTCCTGGACGAAGGCGAACCAGGGCCCCGTAGGCACGGAGCCGAGATTGTCGCCACCGGGGCCGATGGTCTGAACGGGCCCGGCATCGCCGGCCAGTAATGTGGCGTCGATGCCCAAGGACTGGGTGCCCAAGAGCCGGGGCACGAGGTCGCCATTGTAGTAGACCTCGAGGGTGACACCGCTGTCACTGATAGCCACCACCTTCACGAACAGATCGAGGAACTGGAGGTGATCGCCGACCCGAAGGGTGACCGAGTCGGTGTGCATGACCACCATCTCGTCCCCGTTCTGAGCCACGGCATCGGTGTCGAAGGTGTCCACCACGCCGTCACCATCGAAGTCGATGGTCGTGCCGTTGAGCACCGACGGCAGGGATGCCTCGTCAGTGACGTTGACCATGTCGATCTGGCCATCGAAGTCGGCATCGAGGCTGGTGGCGCCGTATCCGATCGCCCCCCCAGCCGGGTCCGTCTGGTTCATGGCCGTGCCCACGGGGGAGACGATTCGCGTGCCGCCGGGGGTGGCGCAGACGGGCCGCGGCGCCGAGCGGTGGAGAGCATCGGGATCCGGGTTGGCCTGGGGTAGCAAGTTGTTGCCCACGAGGAGGTACGTGAACTCCGTCATGATGGCCGGATACCAGTCGTCGACGGTGGTGGGATCCGGATTCATCGGCGCGTCCGGGATCCCGTCGTTATCCCGATCCGTCAGACGGCCGTCGGCGTTCAGATCCTTGTCGAGGTGCTGCGGCTCGTACCAGTGGCGCAGCCACACCTTTTCCGTGGCATTGGCGCCGCCGGCCCGGATGTCCGCCGCCCGGCTGACCTCATCGATACCCGTGAGCCCGGGCCAATCGCTTCGCAGGCCGGGGTCATCCAGGCGCTCGGATATCCATGCCGGATTCCACGTGACGGCGTCCATTTCGGGAGCCTCAACGGACCAGGGATCGAAGGGGCCCTCGGGCAGGGTGTATGGGGGATCCTCGGGCAGTAGCCCCGTCAGGGGGTCCGTCACCACGTTGGACCCCGCTGTGGCCGGCCGGTTAGCGTGGGCCGCCTCGAAGGGGTTGCTCACCACGGGATAGCCATGGACGCGCAGAGCGCTGGCCAGGGCCGCCTGCTGCCGCGGCCGGGCCTGGACGCTTCCGGTCCAAAAACCCGCCAAACCAACGGCCAGCAGAGCTGCCACCACCGCGCCGACCCGCACCGACGTCCCGAGTCGCACGCTTCTGATATCGGACGGCTGTACTCTTGGCTCAACCATGCGTACTTCCTCCGCAACGACGCGCGCTCACGCTACGCGACACATGTCCCGGGGCCGAGCCCCGGTCCGGCGATCCGGCAGTGGCGCCGGGCCGTCGAGTGTGGGTAAGCAAGGCCGCAACCCGCCCGAGGACTCTCGAATTGGGTCGCGGTTACCGCTGGATTAACGGCTATTCTACTTGAATCGACGATTCCGTGCAAGTCGTTTGTTAACCTGGCCCTAACCTCACGCCTCTCCGCGCCTGTCACGGCGACGTGATCCGGCCGCGGGGCGGCTACTCCGCCGACGATGCCGCCGGCCCCGCCAGGCGGTGGTACTCCCGGAACCAGTGGGTCAGCTCGTCGGCACGGCGCTCCGTCGCCGACTCTGCCTCCCGCTCCCGAAGAGCATCGAGGCGGGCGAAGATCTCTTGGGCGACAGCCTCTGGGTTGCGCACTCGATCGAAGGTGAAGCGCCCCGTCTCGGCGGCGGTCTCCACCACCACATCGCCGTAGCCGAGGAAAGTCGCCAAGGGGTTGGGCACCACCAAACGTATGTCCTGGATTTGCCCCAGGCGGGCTTGGCGCCGCTCGCCCCGGAGACCAAGGGGCCGCCGCTCAACATCGACGATGTGTTCATCGGTGAGGATGTAAAGGTCGTTGCGCCAATCCTCATACCGGTAGGCTGCCCAAAGGGCCAGGACTGCCGTCCCCATTGCCCACCACCGGGCCGGTATTGGTCCGCCCACGGCGACGGTTCGGGCCAAGGCCGCCGCCGCCGCCGCGAGGGCAAGGGCGACGAGCCACGTGTGCCGGGCCAGGACCCACCAGTGCTTGCGCCAAACCACGGCGCCGTCCCGCCGCTCCACCCGGGTCCGGGGCAGGAGAGCGCCAAGGCTGGCCGCCAGGCGGCGCCCCGCGGCGTCATCGCCGGGCGCCTCGCCGATCCCCGGCATCGGCGCCACGGTGTCGTCACCCTTCATGGCCCTTTGCAATCGGTCCTCGATACGCTTGGCCTGCTCCCTGTGGGCCCCAGCTCGGGCGGCGGCCGCCTCCCGGAACACGATGGCCCTCACCTCCTCAGGGGCAGGTATGCTCGACACGGCAATGGACCCCTGGCGCCCGGCGGTCTGGATCTTGAGATCTCCGAAGCCAAGGGACCGCGCCACGAAGTCGGGAATGATCACTTCCACGTCCTGGACCTTAGGCAGGGGCGCCTCGGACCGGCGCGACCTCAGGAGGGGTGTGCGGTCGATGTGCACGACCCGGCGATTCGTGACGATCAGGACGTCGTAGTGCCAGTCGAGGTACGCGAAGGCCAGGAGCCCCGCCGGCACCCCCACTGCCACCATGACCAGGACGAGCACCTGCCCCGGGGAGGCGGCGAATGACGCCAGGGTACCGGCCACGAGCAAGGACAGGGCGGCCATTGCTGCCGGCACAACCAGGTTGCCCGCCAGCACGGACCAGTGGCGCCGCACGAGGGCCACGGTTCGCTCGCCTTGGTGGGCCGTGGCAGCGCTGGGCAGCGTCACGCGGAGGCGCACCGGATCCGGCAACACGAGACGGTCCAGGAGGCCCGGGCCCGCTTCAGCCAGGGCGGCCCAGAGATCGTCGCGATCGGCATACAGAACCGTGGTCGGCCGCAAGGCCACCGCCGTGGTCGACCTTGGTAAGGCGGCAAAAAGCCCGCCTTCCCCCAGCACGCCGCCATATCCAAGGTGATCCGCGTGTTCCCTACCGCCGCCGGCCAGGTCCCTGTGCAAAGCCACGCTGCCGGCCACCACAATCCGCAGGGTGGCGTCGACCTCGCCCTCCCGGGCCAGGACCTGCCCCGGGGAGTATCGGGCCACGGCAAACACGTTGCCAAGGGCCGCCAGTTCGCCCGGCTCCAGGAGCGAGAAGGTCCGGGTGGCGGCCAGATGGGTGGCGGCTTCCCGGAGGGGGTCGCCGAAGGAGACGGCATTCATAGGTAGGCCTTGATCTGCTCAGCCGCGCTCTTGGTCATTGACGGCACTGCCGTCAGCTCCTCAATCGACGCCCGCCTGATGGCCTCCAGGGATCCGAAGGCCCGCATCAGTGCCTGGCGCCGCTTGACGCCTATGCCGGGGATCTCCTCCAGGGTCGAGGTCAGGCCCCGCCTGCGGCGCAGACGACGGTGGTAGGTGACGGCGAAGCGGTGGGCCTCGTCTCGCAGATGCTGCACGAGGTGCAGGGCCGGGCTGTCGGCGGGCAGGCGGATAGGGTTCCCCCGGCCGGGTCGGAACAAGTACTCGCGGCGCTTGGCCACGGAGGCCACGGGCACGTCATCCAGGCCTAGGCTCGACAGCACCCTCTCCGCGACCCCGAGCTGCCCGCGGCCGCCGTCGATGATCACCAGGTCGGGGGTCGCCTCAAAGGCGCTCGCGGGGTCGTCGCCGGCCGAGGCCCGGTGGGCCGCCAGGCGTCGGAATCGCCGTCCCAGGACCTCCTGGAGGCTGGCGAAATCGTCCCCCGGAGGCGCCTCCCGCACCTTGAATCGTCGATAGTCGGCCCGGGTCGGAACGGCGTCAACGAACACGACCATCGAGCCCACGGTGTTGGCGCCTTGCAGGGTGGAAATGTCATAGCCCTCGAGTCGCCGGGGCGGCCGGGGCAAGTCCAGGGCCCGCTGCAGCTCCGCCACCGCCGTCTCGCCTCCCTCGGCCTCGTTGGCGTGGCGAAAGGCCAATGCCCGAAGGGTCTGGGCGGCGTTCTCGACGGCAACGTCGATGAGATCGCGCTTGTGGCCGCGCCGCGGCACCGTGATCTTCACTCGAGTGCCCCTCTTCTCCCGGAGCCACGCGGAGATGATTCGGCTTTCCGCCACGTCGGCGGGCACCAGAATCTCCCCCGGAACGTGGCCCGAGCCCTCGTAGAAGTGCTTGATGAAGGAGGCCAGGACCTCCTCCACCGGCTCATCCTCGGCCCCGGAGAGCTGGAAGTGCTCCCGGCCGATCAGCTTGCCGTCGCGCACGAAGAACACCTGCGCCACCGCCGAGCCCTCGTCCCTGGCCACCGCAATCACGTCTTGATCGGCAAGACCAGGGGCGATTATCCGCTGGCGACCGATCACCCGTTTGATGGCCTCGATGCGGTCCCGGGTCCGTCCCGCCTCCTCGTACTCCAGGCGGTGCGAGTGCTCCGCCATCTGGGCCTCCAGGCCCCTAATGACGTCCCGCGTGCGGCCCTTGAGGAACCCTTCCAGGCCCTGAATGATGGCGCGATACTCCTCGGGCCCCACCTTTCCCACGCACGGCGCGGCGCACAGGCCGATGTCGTCGTACAGGCACGATCGCGGGTCGGTGCCGGTGATGGTGCGATGGCACGTGAGGTACGGGAACACCTTGCGCAGGGTGTCCATGGTGTCGTACAGGGACGCTGCCGAGGTGTATGGGCCGTAGTAACGGGCGCCATCTGAGACTACCGACCTGGTTGCCTCCACCCTGGGGAAAACGCTGTCGGCGTGGACCTTTATGTAGGGGTAGCGTTTGTCGTCCTTGAGGGTGACGTTGTACCGCGGGCGATGGGCCTTGATGAGGGTCATCTCGAGGAGGAGGGCCTCCAGCTCCGAGGCCGTGACAATCCAGTCCAGGCGGGCCACCCTCTCCACCAGTCGATTCACCTTGGGGGCGTGGCGGGCCCCCTCGTGAAAGTAGGACCGGACCCGACTGCGCAGGTCCACCGCCTTGCCCACATACAGGATCTCGTCGGCCTCGCCGAGGAACTCGTATACCCCCGGCGCCCGGGGCACCGCATCCAGTTGTGATCTGAGGTCTGGTCGCCGCATCGATCCCCCGCCAGAGGCTCGGTCGCTCTTGAAGCCGCCGCACCAGAAGGCCAGGCGGCCCTCGCGCCGACCTTGGCCGAGGCGCACCTCG
>CAZXNP010000064.1:0-8474 GCA_964642035.1 uncultured Anaerolineales bacterium
CTCGCGCCCGGCCCCGCGGTGGCGGGCCCGCCGGCGGCCCCCCCGACGAGGGAACCGCGGGGCCCCCCCAGCGGCGGCACGCCGGCGTCGGCGACCAGCAAGTCGGGAGCGACGCCCCGCCGCCGCCCTGCCTCGGGGCCGCCGCCGGCAGCGGGGATGGAAGCGCCAGAGCCTGCGGTGGCACCCGGGCCCGCCCTCCCCGGCGCGACGGTCGCCGCCTCGTTGCCCACCGCCACGACGCCTGCCCCCTCCTCCGGCACGGCGCCGTCGCCCACGGCCACGGGGACGCCCCCCGAGGCACCAGCACCGGAGCCGACAGGCCAGCCGACGCCTCCACCCCCCACCGGGACGCCCACCGGGACGCCCCAGCCAACTCCCACCAGCACCCCTGGCCCGTCGCCCACGGTCACGCCGCAGCCTGGCCCAAGCCCCACGTCATCGCCCACGCCGAGTCCCACCTCCGGGGCCACACCAACCCCCGGGCCGTCGCCCAGGGCCACCCAGACGGCCACTCCACGGCCCACACCAAGCGCCACCCCCACCCCAACCGTCGGCCCTTCCCCCACCGCGACACCGGGGCCCTCACCGACGCCATCGGCCACTGCCACACCGTCGCCGGCGCCCTCGCCGTCACCGAGCGCCAGCCCGACATCATCGCCGGCCGCGTCCCCCTCTCCGTCCGTGACCCCTACTGCCTCGCCCTCCAACATGCCTACCTCGACGCCCACCCCCACGACGCCACCCACGTCGACGCCGGTGCCGACGGATACGGCAACCCCCGAGGCAACGGAGACCGAGGAGCCCACGGACACGCCCGAACCGACAGAGACTGAGGAACCGACGGAGACCGAGGAACCGACGGAGACCGAGGAACCGACGGAGACCGAGGAACCGACGGAAACCCCCGAGCCAACCGAGACCCCCCAGCCGACGAATACGTCCGTGGCCCAAACCTTGGCCTTCGCCTGAGGCGGTTCCCCCCCGCCCTCGCTCCAGCGAAGGCCGCCTCTCATCGCCGCCGGGACCACAGTGGCCCTTGTCGGACCCTCCGGAGCCGGAAAGACGACGCTCCTGGGCCTCTCGTGCCGCGGCTGTACGATCCCAAGGCGGGCCAGGTGCTGATCGACGGCCTCGACACTCGGCGATTCACCCTGCGGTCCCTACGCGACCAGGCCGGCCGCCCGGCCCTGATCATCGCCTACCGCGACTTCTACTCAGACCAGCTCCTCGTGGCCGGCCGTCGCCTCTGCTTCCTCGACGTGGCCCTAGGGGGCCGGCCGAAAAGCCCCTTTGGCATTCGGCCTGGCTTGACCTTCCAGTAACTGGAAGCTGTATCCTCTGACTCCAGAGGCCCCGGTGCCGTCCCCCCTGTATGGGGCGGCGACGGAGGGGCAGGGAGGATCAGAGTGACCACCCATACCAAGGACCTCCGCATCGGCCAGTGGGCCGATGTGGCCGGGGTGGCGGCCAAGACCATCCGCTACTACGAGGACATTGAAGTACTGCCTGCGCCCCGGCGCACGACGGCCGGGTGGCGGGCCTACGACGCCGCCGACGTGCGGCGCCTCCGGTTCGTTCGCGGCGCCAGACTCCTCGGCCTCAGTCTGAGGGACGTCAGGGAGGTCCTGGCCTTCCGAGACCGGGGGGAGCCCCCGTGTCGCCACGTGCTGGAGGCTATCCGGCGCCAGATTGCGGAGGTGGACAATCGGATCGTGGCACTGAAACACTTGCGCGGGGAGCTGGCCACCCTTGAGCGCCAGGGCCGGAATCTGCCCACAGACACCGTCGATATGAACGACTGCGTGTGCCATCTGATCGAGGACCGGGCGGCAGCCACAGGCCGCGGCCCGGGCCCAACGCGAACAACCCGCGGCCGCGTCCCCGCCGGGACCGGCCGGGGTAAGGAAAAACCGTAATGACGAATCCGACGCCGATGATGTCCGACCACGAGGCAGAAACGCCGGCCGCGAGGCAAGTGGAGATCGAGAGCGTACTCACGTGCCCCGCCTGCGGCAGCGAGAGCCTGGAGACCATGCCCACCGATGCCTGTCAGTTTTTCTTCGAGTGCCCGCACTGCGGAGTGACGCTGCGGCCGAAAGATGGGGACTGCTGCGTGTTCTGCTCATACGGCAGCGTGGCGTGCCCGCCCGTGCAGGTGCAGGAGACGGAATGTTGCTCCTAGGAGCCGGGCCGAAAGGCCCCTTTGGCATTCAGCCCGCGCTGCATCGGTCATGGACGGCGATGACGGCGGAGGGGCGGCGATGACGACGTACGATACCGACGTTCTGGTGGTGGGGGCCGGCCAAGGTGGCTTGCCCGCGGCCCACATGGCGGCCAACTTGGGCGCCGCGGTCACCCTCGTCGAGGCCCGTGAGGTAGGCGGCACCTGAGTTAACGAGGGCTGTGTGCCCACCAAGGCCCTGATCCGCTCGGCCGAGGTGATGCACCTGGTCTCCCGGGGGGCGACCGAACATGGGATTACCATCGACGGCACAGTTACTTTCGACGTGCGCCGCGCCGTGGCCCGCAAGGACGCCATCGTGGAGCGCATTAGGCAAGGGATTTACACTGGTCTGAAGGGCCGCCGGGAGGAGATTTCCTTCGTGCGCGGCAGCGGCCGTTTCGTGAACGACCATGAGCTGGAAGTTGACGGGCGGCGGATTTCCTTCGCGAATGCCATCGTCGCCACGGGGGCCAAGGGCCGTGTGCCGGCCATTCCCGGCCTCGATGCCGTCCCCTACCTCACCAACCGCACCGCCCTTGAACTGGAGAAGCTGCCGGAGCGCCTGGTTGTCATCGGCGGCGGCTACGTGGGTATCGAGTTCGCCCAGATGATCGGGCGCTTCGGAGCGGATGTGTCACTACTGGGGCGCAACGCGCAGCTCGCTCCCGGGGAAGACCGTGAGCTGGCCGACACCCTGGCAGCGGACCTCCGGGACGAGGGCATCGACGTCCGCACCTCCGCCGCGGTAACCCTCGTGACCTACGATGGCTCCCAAGTCTCGGTGACGGCTCGGGTAGGGGATGCCGAGGAGGTCTTCGTCGCCGACTCAGTTCTTGTCGCAACGGGCCGTAGAGCCAATCTGGAAGAGCTCGACCCGGAGGCCGCCGGCCTCGAACTGGGCCCCGAGGGGTTCCTGGCCGTGGATGACCAACTCACGACCCGCCAGCCCCATATCTGGGCAATTGGCGACGTGACGGGCGGATGGATGTTCACCCATGTGGCCACCTACGAAGGCCCCCTCGCGGCCCTCAACGCCGTGAAGGGTGCGGGCCGCACTGTCGACTACCGCGTCGTGCCCCGGGTCGTCTACAGCGATCCCGTGCTGGCGGCAGTGGGCCTGACGCCTGAGGAGGCGCGGCGACGGGGTCGTGATGTCGTGGTGGGTTCCGTCCGGGCGGTCGGGGCCCGGGCGATGGCAATGGGGAGTCCCGAAGGGCGCCTCAAAGCCGTCGTGGACGCCTCCAGCCGGGAGATCCTCGGCTTCCACATCCTGGCTCCCCACGGGGACGATCTGCTTCACGAAGCCGTGGTGGCCATGCACGCCGGCGGCACAATCGATCGTATTACTCGCTCCATCCACGCGCACCCGACCCTCAGCGAGATGGTTAAGGCCGCCGCCAAGGCGGCCCGCTAGCCACGCCACCGTCGGCGGTGCTCTTTCCACCGGCACGTGACCCTTGATCCACAAACGGAGAGCCACGCCCAATGGGATCGTCAGTCCTTGTCTATGCCTTCACCCTTGGCGCGGTTGCCACGGTCAATCCCTGCGGCTTCGCCATGCTGCCAGCGTATGTGGCTTTCTTCCTTGCTACTGAGGACACCGACGCCCCGGAGAGGAGCAGCGTCGGCCGCAGACTCGTGCGGGCCCTGGCTATTGGTGGCGTGCTCACAGCCGGCTTTCTGATCCTCTTCGTGGCCGCTGGGGGCGTCATTTCAGCCGGGGGCTACGCCCTCATGACCGCCGTGCCTTTTCTGGGTCTCGTCCTTGGTCTGGTCCTTGTGGCTCTTGGGCTGTGGCTAGCCCTGGCCGACGGCCACCTCCCCGTCCCCGGCCTCCCCAGGGTGGACGCCCCTCGAGAGAGATCCCTCCGGGGCATCTTCCTGTTTGGCGTTGCCTATGGCCTGACGTCCCTGAGCTGCACCCTGCCCCTGTTCCTTGGCGTGGTCGGGACCTCCCTGACCCGGGGCGGCGTGGCCAAAGGCAGCCTTCAGTTCCTGGCGTACGGGTTGGGGATGGGGTCCGTGCTGATCGCCCTCACCATAAGCGCCGCCCTCTTCGAGGGGGTACTGGCAGACCGAATGCGACGCCTGGTGCCCCTGGTCGAACGCATTGGCGCCATCGCCCTCACCATCGCTGGCGCCTATCTCGTGTACTACTGGACAGACGCCCTCCGCCTCCTCTACTCGTGATCCGCAGGGCCCCCTAGTCGTAGGAATCCTGCCGGGCCGAGGATCCGCGCTTCCGACCAAGGAGTCGTTGCATGATGTCATACCAGCGCCGCGCGCCTGTCGCGGCAGCCGTGTTTGCCCTAGCCGCCCTGGGGGTCACCGGAGCCTGCGGTGGCGAGGCGCCAGCCGGCACCACAGCGGGACCAGCCGCCGTAGCCCCGGGAGCGGGAGCCGGCGGCAACCCGGCTCCGAGGGCCGGTCAGCAGGCATCCGCCCCAGGGGCATCCCTGACCGACCTGGACGAAGTCGGGGCCCTCAAGGCCCGCTTCAACTCCGATGCCGGGACACCGCGCCTGCTCCTGCTGTCTACTGGGACGGCCAGATGGCCGTCGGCCGCTGGCTGGCCACCTTGGACGACTTCATGGGTGTCCGGGGCCCCATCCTGTGGGACGCCTATGCCTTGTACGGCCCCGATGCCTCCTGGGAAGACAAGCCGGGGCCCCTGTTGGGCTGGGGCACACCGGTCATTCGCTCCCGCGACAGCATGAGCCGCGAGATCCAACCCCTGCTGATCGAGTAGGCGAAGGCGCCCCCGGCTGCCCTTGCCGGTCGCGGCCGAAGGCCGTGACCTTTTCCGCTGCCGGGCGACTAGTCTGTCAAGGAAGGCGCCACGACGCCGCGCCCGCAAGCGGCCCCCACTGTGCTCCCAGCGCCGGAGGCGGACCGCAACGCCACCGGCAGTTGAGCTGGGGACGGGGACGACTGCGGCGCACCGTGGGCTTCCCACGCGGGGACCGTGTCCAGCCCTCTGGCGGACCCCGCGGATTGCGCCGGGCGCACGGCGGGCCGGAGGAGACCCCGGCCCGCCGTTGCGCTGCCAGCCTTGGAGCCGGGAGCACCGCTGGACGTGCCGGGCTGCCTCATGAGGCTAGCGGCACTAGCCTGGCATTGACCCGGGGACCCCAGCACATAGAATCCGGGCGAGGCGCCTCGGCCAGATTTGGCCTGGCCGGGGATGGGCTCGCCGGCCCCTCCGCGTCACACACACCTGGAGTAGCCCCATGGGGCGGACTGTCCTTCTGTTCAGCGTCGCTAGCTTGGCTGCCGCCGGTATTGCCGCTTGCCGCCCCACCAGCGGCCCCGGGAAACCCGGCCCAGCGTCCATCCTGATCGACGGGTCAAGCACAGTGTATCCCATCACCGAGGCGATGGCCGAGGAATTCGGCGCCGTTGAACCGACGGTCCGCCTCACCGCCGGCATCTCCGGGACAGGGGGCGGCTTCAAGAAGTTCTGCTCCGGGGAGACGGACGCATCAGATGCCTCCCGGCCCATCAAGCCCTCGGAAGTTGATCTGTGCGCCGCCAACGGAATCTCGTACATCGAGTTGCCAATCGCCTTCGATGGCTTGGCGGTGGTCGTGCACCCCGACAACGACTGGGCGAACTCCATGACCGTCGCGGAGCTCAAGACCCTGTGGGCCCCCGAGGCCCAGGGCTCCATAACGCGGTGGCGTCAGGTCAGGCCTGGCTGGCCCGACGCCGAGGTCCACCTCTTCGGACCCGGCACCGACTCAGGCACGTATGACTATTTCACGAGCGCCGTGGTGGGCCAAGAGGCGGCGAGTCGTGGCGATTTCCAGGCCAGCGAGGACGACAACGTTCTGGTCCAGGGAGTAGCCACTGACCCCAATGGCCTCGGATTCTTCGGTCTGGCGTACCTTGAGGAAAACGCCGATAGGCTGAGGGCAGTGGCCATCGACGACGGCAATCCCGACAACGGTGACGGTCCTGTGGCCCCATCCGCCACCACGGTGAGGAACGGCACCTATCAACCCCTATCGCGGCCGCTGTTCCTGTACGTGAGCACCCAGGCGGCGGAACGGCCTGAGGTACAGCGCTTCATCGATTTCTATCTGAACCCCACCAATGCCGGTGCCCTCGTGGCGGAGGTCGGCTACGTGCCACTGCCCGACAACTTGCTGCGCTTGGTGGCCGAGCGCTTCGACAAGCGCGTCATGGGCTCAGTGTTTGCCGGCCAAGGCTCGCAGGTGGGGGTCACCCTTGAAGAACTCTTGAAGAGCGAGCAGTAGCCCGCCACCGCCGGGGCGGGGCACCCTCCGAGGTGCCCCGCAAGGAGGCCCGCGCCGTGCAATCATCCCCTCCCAGGTCACCAGTGCTGGAGGATGCCAGCATGCCGCCACCGAAGACGTCCGACGCTCCGGCATGGGCGACCCGTCGGCGGCGATGGGGAGAGGACGCCCTACGCCTTTTTTTCCTGGCCTGCGCCGGATTCTCGGTCATGGTGACCATCGGCATAGTGGCCGTGTTGCTCGTCGAGACCGTGGCGTTTTTTCGGGAGGTCTCTCTGATCAGCTTCCTGACGGATCGGCACTGGACTCCGCTCTTCACCCGTAAGGAGTACGGCGTCGGAGTGCTTGTGTCGGCCACCCTCTTGACGACGGCCATTGCGCTAATAGTTGCCTTGCCCCTGGGCCTGCTCGCCGCGGTGTTCCTCAGCGAATACGCCTCTCCGCGCCTCCGGCGCAGCATCAAACCAGCCCTGGAGGTGCTGGCGGGCATTCCCACCGTGGTGTTCGGCTACTTCGCCCTGCTGTGGGTGACCCCGCATCTGCGCCTGATCGTGCCGGGCCTGGCGGGCTTCAACTCCCTCAGTGCCGGCATAGTGATGGGCGCCATGATCATCCCCACCATCGCCTCCCTGAGCGAGGACGCCATGTACGCGGTGCCCCGCTCCCTGCGGGAAGGAGCCTATAGCCTGGGGGCAACGCGCCGCGAGGTGGTGACGGGGGTGGTGCTTCCAGCAGCGCTATCGGGAATCGTGGCCGCCTTCATTCTCGGGGTATCTCGGGCTATCGGCGAGACCATGATCGTATCAATCGCCGCCGGGCAGAACCCGAGACTGACCCTGAACCCCTTGGTGCCGGTTCAGACAATGACGTCATACATCGTCCAGGTCAGTCTCGGGGATACCCCCACGGGCACCCTGGCCTTCAAGACAGTGTTCGCCGTGGGCATGACCCTGTTCCTGATGACCTTGACCCTGAACGTCCTCAGCCACTGGATTGTGAGGCGTTACAGGGAGGCGTACGCATGACGGGCCCCGGCAACTCGTCCGCCCGCGGCCGGGCCATCGTCGATCGTGCGTTCGGCCCCCTGGCCCTCGTGGCGACACTATTCGGGCTGGTCGTCCTGGCGATACTGTTGGCCGACATTCTCCGAGACGGCGTGCCCCGGCTGAGCTGGCAGTTCATCACCAGCTTCCCGTCGCGAAAGCCCGAGCAGGCCGGAATACTGTCGCCCCTGGTCGGCTCCCTGTGGTTGATCGGTCTCACGGCTCTAATCGCGACTCCGGTTGGCGTCGGGGCAGCGATCTTCCTGGAGGAGTACGCCCCGGACTCGGCATTGACGCGCCTCATAGAGATCAATATCTCGAACCTGGCCGGCGTTCCGTCCATCATCTACGGGCTGCTAGGCCTCGAGCTGTTCGTGCGAATCCTCTACCCGTTGACCAACGGACGCACCGTCCTCACGGGGGCTCTCACCATGAGCATGCTCGTGCTGCCCGTGATCATCATCGCCACCCGAGAAGCCCTGCGGGCGGTGCCGGACAGTTTGCGCCATGCCGGCTTCGCCCTCGGAGCGACCCAGTGGCAGGTCCTCCGGGCCCACGTGCTGCCCCAAGCCCTCCCGGGGGCCCTCACTGGAGTGATTCTGGCCCTGTCCCGCGCGATCGGTGAGACCGCCCCCCTCATTACCATCGGCGCCCTGACCTACATCGCGTACGTGCCGCCCCTGAGCCCCGCCGCCCTGCGCACCCCCTTCACCGTGCTGCCAATTCAGATCTACAACTGGGTGTCCCGCCCCCAGGAAGGCTTCCACGTGGCCGCCGCCGCAGGCATCGTCGTGCTCCTTGCGGTGCTCCTGTCCATGAACGCCGTCGCGGTCGCCATCCGCAACCGCTATCAACGGCGGGCGGCGTAGCCGAAGGACGGCAAGTACGGTCGGGGACCCGGGGCCGGCCCAAAAGAAGTGATGGTGATTGGCAGCGGATTGCTCTCTT
>CAZXNP010000065.1:0-8442 GCA_964642035.1 uncultured Anaerolineales bacterium
AGGGTTCGGCGAGCGTCGCGCGGTCGGGGCCTGGCGATGCCAGCGTGCTCTCCACGACGGGTCCCACTGCCACCACCTTGGCCGTTGGCCGGTAGTGGCTGTAGAAGGGCTCCCTGGTCTCCTGGCCGTCGCCGTCGCGGATGAGGCGGTAGACAGTGACGTCGGCCCCGGACCGGGCGTACTCCAGGGTCTCGGCTGCCCCCGGTAGCAAGCTGGGATCTACCTCCACCCGGCCGGGGGGCGCCGGCACGCGATTCGTGACCACCGGTCCCTCCATGTCTACTTCACGGTCCGGTTGTGATCCGTACAGTCGGAAAGTAAGGCGCCCCTTCTCGGCCTCGGCGAGGGTCTCGATCAATAGCCAGCCGCCGGTGTCGTTCCTGAACTTCAGATCGACTATAGGCCGGTAGATCGTGGCGTCCAGCCCTGGTGCCATGTTGCCCTGCTCGTAGTACGCGACGCGATAGCCGTGGGCGTAGCGCTCGACGATGGGCAGGCCGCTCCAGAAGGCGGCCCGGAACAAGGTGGTGGACACCTGGCATACGCCTCCGCCCACCCCCTCGGCCGTCGTGCCGTCCATGATGATCAAGGTCTCGGCGTAGCCGGACTCGGCCGTGATGTCTCCCACCTGGTCGTTGAAGCTGAAAACCGCGTCGGGGGGCACGAGAACGCCGTCAAATCGTGAAGCCGCCAGGGCTATGTTGCTGCGCCGCGGCCCTGGGGATCCGGCGAAGTAGCTGGTCTCGGAGTGCACCAGGGTCTCTATTCTCAGGTCCGCGGCCGTGACGTTATCGGCGACCTCCGGGGCAACGGGCACCTCGGCCACCTGGACACGCCGGGATGCGGCGCCGGCAGCGGCCAGGATCCGGTTGGCCGTCGCATCGACGTCAATGGCGCTGCCGAAGACGGAAGGAGCGACCAGTACGAGGCTCGCCGTCGCCTCATCGAAATGAAACCTGGGGTTGGCGGCGGGTGTCTCCACCGCCGCCCGCAAAGGCTCCAACCAGGAGGCCAGGAGGCCCACGTCGAGGTCCAGCTCAACGGCGTTGCCGGCAACCTGGGGACGGAGCATGGCGGCCAAGTCCGCCGGGGATAGGGACCATGACCCGTCGCTTGTGACCAGCTCGATCGGCTGATCCAGGAGGGCCCTCGCTTGGGCAAGGGCGGGCCCAGCGTCCACCACGGCCGGGGCGATGGCCTGCACCGGCAGCCTCAGGGTGATGGGCCAGCGGCCAGAGGAGGCTGCCTCCCGCATCGCGTTCCGGGCCCGCTTCATGTTGATGGATCGGCCTGGCTTGGCCGCCGTGACCGACAACTCGGTGCCGTCGATGGCGAACCCGGCGTCGACGGCTGGGAGGTCGAAGCCGTCGGCGATTCGGCCCAGGGCGCGGTCGGCGGCCGCTTCATCCAGGCGGACGATTGGGGCAAGGGGGAGCCCGGCGGTCCGAGCCCGCAAGGCGGCGGCCAAGGCTTCGGCCCGGGACTCACCGCGACCCACCAGGAAGGCCTGCTCCACGGAGGCCCGGGTGTCGATGGCCAGACCGGCCTCCTTCGGATCGAGGGTCCATCGAGCGCCCTCGGCTTCAATCGTCACCGGCGCCCGGGGATCGTATCCAGCGGCCAAGACGGCGAGGGCATCCTTCGGGGCCCTACCGCCGACGGCAATGGGGCCCACCGTCACGCCGGGGTAGATGCGGCCGGCGTAGGCATAGGGGTAGGCCACCAGGCCGCCCGCCACCGCCAGGGCCGACGACAGCAACAGGACCGCGGCCCTGGGGCCGAGGTCGGGGGGCGCTGCCGTGACGGGCGTGGGGGTCATTCTCATCGCGCCGGGCCATCCTCGAACGTGCATTGGTGCCGCCCGGTGGCGCCGGCCCCGGGCGAGTTACTGACAGATAAAGTCTAGGCAGACGACCTGGGTATCGCAAGTGACGTATCCGACGCAAAGGCACCGCTACGTCGCCATGGGTAAGTTACCATGGGTGCTACACCATTGCCTGGACGGCCTCGACGGCGTCGGCCAACGGCACCGTCTGCTGGGTCCGTGCCTCGAGGTCCCTGAGGGTCAGGGTGCCGGATGCCGCTTCGTCGGGGCCGACTATCGCGATGAAGGGCACCCCGCGGCGGGCAGCGTGGCGGAGGTGATCCCCCACCCCCGCGGCCGCGAGGGCAAGCTCGGTCCGAAAGCCCGCCGCCCGGAGACGGCGAGCCACGTCAGCCGCGGCCGTCGACAGAGAGCTATCCAGATGGACGACAATCACCTGGGTGATGGGATCCCGGAGGGCCGGCGGGAAGCCATCGTTTTCGGCCAGAACTTCGATGAGGCGATCAACGCCAAAGCTGGTGCCCACGGCCGGGAGGTCCCGGCCGAACAGTTTGATGAGGCCGTCGTAGCGGCCTCCGCCCGTGATAGAGCCGATGGGAGGGTCCGTGACCACGGTTTCGAAGATGGTGCCGGTGTAGTAGTCGAGGCCGCGCACCATTGCCGCGTCGAAGCGGAAGCGTTCCGGGTCCAAGCCGTTGGCCTCAAGGGCAGCCATGACTTGACGGACTTCGCTGAAGCCGACTTCGGCGGCCTGCCCCGACAGCAGCTCCTCGAGGCGGTCGAGACCACCGCCCGTCGGTGGGGCGATCAATCCCAGCACGCGGTTGACTGTCTCGGTTGGCAGAAGGCCCTCGGCCGCCACCTCGCGCCTCATGGCCGCGACCCCAGCGGCCATGACCTCGCCACGAGCCGTAGGGAGGGAGCCCAAGCCCGAGGCCGCGGGGTAGGCCGCGAGGGCCTCGAGGAAGGCCGGCACCGCATTGCCCGCCAGGCCCGGCGGCGCGCCGGGGGGTATTGCGGCCCCGAGGTCGGACCGGAGTCGGTCCAGGTCGGCCGTTCCCATCAGCCACCGCTCCACGGCTTGGCGCTGGCGATTCATGAGCTCCCCAGGCAAACCAACGGCCATGAGCTCCAGGCGCACGCCCTCGATGCCCACCCTGTCCATCTTGTCGATGCCACGATACAGGCCGGCCAGGAGTTCATCCTCCACGCCGGCGTAGCGGCCCATCGCCGCCAGGATGTGGCGGTTGTTGATTTTGGTGGCGGTCTGGCTGAAGCCGAGGCGCTCCAGGGCCTCGATCACAATGACGATGATCTCGGCGTCGGCTAGCATGCTGTTGGTGCCGACGATGTCGGCATCGGCCTGGGTGATCTCCCGGTAGCGCCCCCGCTGCGGTCGCTCTCCCCGCCACACTTTGCCCAGCTGATAGCGTTTGAAGGGCAACGGCAAGGCGTCGGTAGTGGCGGCCACCCGCGCAAGGGGCACCGTGAGGTCGTATCGCAGGGCGAGATCGTCCTTGCCCCGCAAGCCCGCTGAGTAGATTAGCCGCTCGGCGTCGGGGCCGTACTTGCCGAGGAGAGTCCGTGCATCCTCCAGGGCGGGAGTATCGAGGGGCTCGAAGCCGTGGCCCTCGAAGACCTCCTGGAGGGTGCGGCACACCCAGTTCTTGCGGCGCATGGCCTCGGGGAGCAGATCCCGCATCCCCCTGGGCGGTCCGGGCCGGTGGCTCACGAGGCGGCCTCGGGGGCGGCCCGATGCGCCGCCGCCAGGAGGTCGCCCCTGGCCACCATGTCGGCCACGGTGGCGATGTCGGCCGCCAGAGGGCGGTCGGCGGTGAGGGCCGGCACTTCGTCCCGCAGCCGCGACCACGCGGCGGTCGTGCCGGACCCCGGCCGTCCGGCATCTCGCCGAAACTCGAGGGCCTGGGCGGCGGTGAGGATCTCAATGGCTAGCACGGTGCGGCAGCGGTCAACTATTGTGCGGGCGTGGAGCCCGGCATTCATGCTCATGCTAACGTGGTCCTCCTGGCCCGCCGACGATGGAATCGAGTCCACGCTGTCCGGATGGGCCAGGGTCTTTGACGCCGACACCAGCGCGGCGGCGGTGTACTGGGGGATCATCAGTCCGCTGTTCAGGCCCTCCAGGTCAGGCGGAGACGAGGCCAAGAACAAGGGCAGCGCGATGTCCCGCCGCGGCGCATCATCGAATCGATAGTCGGTGAGTTTGAAGATCCGGCGCTCTGACATGCTGGCCACGTCCGTCACCACGATCTTCAATAGGTCCAGGGCGTAGCCCACGGGCGCCCCGTGGAAGTTGCCGCAACTGACAGTCTTGTAGCTCCGGGGCAGCTCCAGCACCACGAGGGGATTGTCAACCGCCGAGTTGATCTCGGTCTCCGCGGTCCGTCGAGTGAAGGCCACGGCGTCCCGGGCTGCCCCCAGGACCTGGGGGGCACAGCGCAAAGAATACGGATCCTGGGGGGGCACCCTGACGGGGTCCAGGTCCCGGGATGCCGGATCGAGCAGGGTTGAGCCCGCCACATACTCCAGGATGCGCCGCGCGGACAGGGCCGCCCCCGGGTGGGGGCGAGCGGCCATGACCTCCGGCAGGAAGGCGTCCCGGAAGCCCATGGCGGCCTCGAGGGTCATCGCCACGGCCAGCTCGGCGTGGTCGAGGAGATTCTCGGAGTCGGCCACGGCCAGGGCCAGGAGTGCGGCGGACACGGTGGCGCCGTTGTTGAGGGCGAGACCTTCCTTGGCTCCGAGCTCGATCTGGCCGCCCAGGGGGGCCATGGCGGTTCGGGCGTCCATTTTGCGCCGTGGCGTGCCCCCTCGGGCTGGGGCTGCTCCACTGCCGGCGCCGATTGCCCCGGGGGCCCACACGTCAGCCACGGCGTCTACCACGGGGACCTCGGGGTCGCCCGGTCCGGCCACCGGCGGGCGGGCTATGACAAGGGCCAGGTGAGCCAGGGGCGCCAGATCGCCGCTGGCCCCAAGGCTGCCCATGCGGGGGATGATGGGGCACAGACCTGCATTCAACATGGCCAGCAGCCGGTTGACGACCTCGACGCGAACCCCAGAACGGCCCTGGGCCAGCTGATGGGACCGGATGAAGGCCGTGGCTCGGACCACGTCCTCATCGAGGGCCTCGCCCGCCCCAGCCGCGTGGCTCACCAGCAGGTTCCAGGATAGGACCCGCGATAGGTACCCGGACTGAAAGGCCCGGCGCCCGGCCAAGGCGCCGAAGCCGGTATTGATCCCATACACCGCTCGGGGCTCGCCGGCCGCCTCGGCAGCAACCTCGGATTCGACCCAGGCCCGGGAGGCGACCATCTCTCGCTCCAGTGGGCGCTGGCCATGCGGATCCACCACCAGGGGCGCGACGGGGCGATGGCGGCGCGCCACCGCCACCACGTCACCCACCGTCAGACGCCGGGGGCAGCCGTCCTCCCCCGCCAAGTCCAGGGCGACAGAGGCGGGCCCGGTGCCATCGGGCTCGGACTCCCGGGAAGGGGGTGTATCGGCTGAAGCCATGCGGGCCAGTTTACCATCCCTCGAAGCCCGGCCCGAACTGGGCCACCGGGTTGACGCAGCAGTGCCCCCACGGGGATTCGAACCCCGGTCTTCACCTTGAAAGGGTGATGTCCTGGTCCCCTAGACGATGGGGGCTGTGCGCTCCGGGATTGTACGGCCGTCGGTCCGTGGCGGCCAAGAAGACCAGGGGGGCTACGTCGACCGGACGGTGGCCGGGCGGGGAACAATGGTCCGACCGTTGCGGGCCCGGTAGGGTACCCTGACCACCTCGCCATCTTCCCCTTCCTCGAGGTGATAGAGGCGTTCCAAGCTCGTAACCCGGTCCGGAAACAGGACCCCGTCGAGGTGGTCGATCTCGTGCTGGAAAACCCGAGCCTCAAAGTCGGAGACGGCCACCTCGATGCGCCGTCCTCGGGGGTCGATGCCTCGGACCCTCACCGATCGGTGGCGAGGCACATCACCATAGAGCCCGGGTATGGAGAGGCATGCCTCCTGCCCTTCCTCGATCTCCTCGCTGCGCCAGACGATTTCGGGATCGGCCAGCTTGTGGCATTGCCGCTGGGCCTCCGGATCGTCGGGGTCCACCGGCACCTCCACCACGATGAGGCGCAAAGTCAGACCCACCTGGGGCGCCGCCAGTCCAACCCCCGCAGCGCCCCTCATGGTGTCGACCATGTCATCGAGGATCTCCCGCGCCTCGAGGCCCATCCTACGGACCGGCTCCGCACGGGTCCGCAACACTGGGTCGCCGCTGTCCACCGTCACTATCTCACGCATCGCCATAGCCAAAGTATAGGAAGGGGCGGCCTCCGCCGGAAACGGGGCGATGAGGGCGCCTTGGCCGTCGGCCGTCGCCCCGGGCCCGGTGGAAGGGCTATCATGGCGGCGTTTGTTCGGCCACAGGATGAGAGAGGGGTTGGATGCCCAGCACGACGGACGGCAACGCCACCGGAACCCCCGGACACTTCGCCGGGACCGCCACGCCGCCGCGAGCCACGCCGCCACAAGCTACGCCGCCACTGGCTAGGTCGTGCCGGATCGCGATGCTCTCGGTCCATACTTGTCCCCTTGCCGCCTTGGGGGGCAAGGAGACCGGGGGCATGAACGTTTATGTCAGGGAGGTGTCGAGGGAGCTCGGCCGCCGAGGGTATTCCATCGATGTTTTCACCCGCAGCCAGAGCGGCGACATTGCCCATGTGGCCGACGCCGATCTGGGCCCCAGCGTGCGGGTCATCCACGTCGTCTCGGGACCCGAAGCCCCATGCTCCAAGGCGGAGACATGGCGGCACCTGCCGGCCTTCGTTGATGGTGTGCGGGCCTTCGCCGCCGCCCACGGCGCGACCTACGACCTGTATCACAGCCACTACTGGATGAGCGGTTGGGTGGCGCGGCGCTTAGTCGCTCGGCGCCCCGCGCCGGTGATCCAGATGTTTCACACCCTGGGCGCGAAGAAGGACATGGCCCGGGGGGACGGTGCCGCACTCGAGCCGGGCCCGCGACGGGAAGTGGAGAGGGAACTGATGGGCTTTGCCGATGCCTTGGTGGCCTCTACGCCGGCCGACCGCCAGGACATGGTCAGCCTGTACGGCGCGGACCCGGCCAAGATCCATGTGGTCCCGCCGGGGGTCGATCTTGGCCTCTTCAGGCCGATCGATCCCGGCGTCGCCAGGGCCGCCCTGGGGCAGGACCCCGATCACCGCATGATCCTGTTCGTCGGGCGCATGGACCCCATCAAGGGGCTGGACACGCTGCTGAAGGCAATGGCCATAGTTGTCAGGCACGACCCCCGCTGGCGGGACAACGCTTGCCTGTGTCTCGTGGGGGGCGACAGGCTGGACAGGCCGGACCGGGTCGAAGGGGAGCTAGCCCGGATCGCCCGGCTCCGGACCGAGCTGGGCCTCGATGACGTGGTCACGTTCCTGGGCCCCCAGGCCCAGACCGCTTTGCCCAGCTACTACAGCGCCGCCCAGGTAGTGGTGGTTCCAAGTCGCTATGAGACCTTCGGCCTGGTGGCTTTGGAGGCCATGGCGTGTGGAACGCCGGTGATTGCATCCAACGTCGGGGGTTTGACGTCCCTCGTGAAGGATGGGCGAACTGGCTACCTGGTGCCCGACGGCGATCCTGAGGCCATGGCGGCGCGGCTCATCCCGCTGCTGGACGATCCCGAGCTGAGGACTACCCTCGGCGCCCACGGTGTGGCGACGGCGGAAGCCTACTCCTGGCCGTCAATAGCAGAGGGGATCGAGGCGCTGTACGACCAGCTACTGGCTCCCGCCCGGCTCTCGTGACGCCCCTGGCGGTGCCCTTGGCGGAGGAGGAGGGATTCGAACCCCCGTGGCCTTCCAGCCCATCCGCTTTCAAGGCGGCGCCGTTTGTCCACTCCGGCACTCCTCCGGGCTCCTAGCATACGTCCCGGACTCGCCTCCTCAAAGCGCTGCCGAGAGAAGGCTGCCGCCGGTGGATCGCGGGGCCGCCCCCGGCGCCGACAGGGGTGGCCAACACCCGTCCGGCGACCTGACCGGCCCCCGGTGAAGCAGAGTCGGCGGGCTGACCCTTTGTGGGGTATTTGGACGAGTTCGAACCCTCTTCTGGGGAGCTGCAGGAGGCGCGCTTCCGGCCGCCGGACATCCCCTCGCGCTACTTGTTGTCCCTCTGGATGATCGCGAGTCCTCAGAGAGGGACATTCGAGAAGCGCGGCCGAAAAGCCCCTTTGGCATTCGGCCGGCGCTGCATCGGCCCTGGAGCTCGACGCCGAGGTGTCCCAAGCAAAGAGGGCCGGCCGGGACGTCCCAAGGGACCGGCGCCACGGTCTCCCGAGCCTCCTGGTGCGCCTCTCCGTCGACCTGACCTTAGAGGAAAAGGAGCGCCTCCGGGCCGCCCTCGCTCAGGTGAGGGTGGCCTTGGGCGACGGGCCCGACGCCGACGGCCGGCCGGTGCTGGTGCGGTGGGCTGACGGCATCCTGTCCGGGGCGATCCCGGCAGGCCCAGCGGACACCTCGGGCACCCCCCGGCGTCCCACCCCCGCCCAGACCATCCTCTACCGCTCTTGCCCCGCGCGCCACAAGGCCACCCGCGACACCGAG
>CAZXNP010000066.1:0-8416 GCA_964642035.1 uncultured Anaerolineales bacterium
CCAGGTCGTCCCTGTATCCCTTGTAGTACAATCTGTTCTCGACTCAGCAAGATCAGAACCCTCTCGGCCTTTTAAAAAATAGTAATATGTAGTCGCCGAAGTTAGAGGATCATCCGTAAACGCTTGCACGCCAGAAGCCACAAGCCCCACTAATGTAGCCCCCACAGTCGTATTAGATGTATTCCTATGGATTTCATATTCAGTGATCCCCTCTTGATCCGTCCATGTCAGCGGGATGGTCGTAGATGTTGGTGTGCCCACTACTGGAGCAGGGGCTGTGTCCTTAATAGGGAATGATGTCACGGTTGTATTCGTGAACCGTACATTCCCAACCACCCATGATGTCGGAACCTGTGTCGAAGGACTGTCACCGAAAGCGCCTATCCATATATCTCCACTTGTGGGGATAGCCGCAGACGAGTTTGCTTGGCTCTTGATAGCCGTTGAACTAATGGCGTCCACTTCGCTTAAATATATTTTGAAATCAGTACCATCATAAGTCATGGCAAAGTGATACACATTGCCGCTTGTCATTACCGACCCTGCTGTATCAATGACAAAGGCATTATCAATAATCACTCGCAGAGCGTTTCCAGTCAAAGCCCTTACCAAGATCGCAGAACTAACAGAAGTCCCTAAACTAAAAAAAACTCCAGATGATGAAAGCCAATTTTCATCAGCTAAAAAATAAGCCTCAACCGTATAATTAGATGCACCGCTCAAAGCGCTTCTTAATCCTGCCGTTTGAAAGCTATTCCCCGCGGAAAACGGCCCCGATGAATTAGCCCCTTTCGTAATAACATTATTCTTGGGAATGTCTCCGTTTTGTGTGAGCGTATTTGTTCCCACACTGTCGGCGGTTTCTGCTCCCGGAATAAATTTATATAAGGATATCGTGTCGCTATCAAATGCCATTAGATATAGTACCTTTTTTGCTTGTGGGATTTGCACTCTTATCAGCTTCAAATTCAAAAGTTCTGTCATCAATGCGAGTGAATATACCACCAACAGTATTTATATATTCCACATCAAGCTCTGAGGCGTTTATCGGCTCTGAATATTTAATTATCCATTTCATATGATTTCCTCTTAATAGATTAGGAATAGGGCCAGTCTCCTAGCCCACATCCCAAGCTATCAAAATTAATCGCTAACTTGCTTACGTGCGCTGGCATTGATGGAATAAGAGAAACTAGGAGAAGTCCCTCCAACCGTCTGCACCGCTTTAATGAAGCCAAGCGATCCATCAGCATCCAATCCAATCACCTGCTCTGAAGCGCTACCCGTAACCTGCGTGAACTGGACTACATCGCCATTGGCGTCTGTTACGTCCGTATACGTCCCGCCACTAGTAGCGCTTTCCTGCAATTTCACGTCAAGAGTAGGACTTGTGCCTGTACCTGCAGTACTATCCAAGTTAATTGCAATCATGCCTGAATAGCTAGTGATATCCAAAGCTGCACTGGTCTGCGTTGCAGTTACAGCACCCGCTTTTTCAATCGAAAGCAGATCCGTTCCGCTTGCCATGTCTCGTGTTACGTTTCCCATTTTTAAATCCTCAAAAAGTTGTTATCCAATTATTTCTTTTTAGTAGCTTTTTTCTTAGCAGGCTTGGGGGCCTCTGCCTTCTGTTCCGGTTCTTTTGCTTCACTTTTCGGGCTAGTAGGTTCCCCCTCTTTCGAGGGGGCTTCTACTTCAATCGCCTGATTTTGTGAAATCAAAAGCCTAGCGACACCATCAGGAAGATCAATAGGTTCGTCAGAAGGCTGATAACCTACTCCCTTTACTGATACGCCATTAGTGATTTTGACTTTCATCAGATCTCCTATTAGCTAAAGTCAGTAAATGCAGTCAGCTTGCCGGGGTTCCTTACAGCAACGTCCATGCTAACAAAGGCCAAAAGTTCGACCTCGCCCTTAGCATAATTAGTGCCTTGGTCGATGGTGCGGATTTCCAGAACACCCCACTCACCAAGTACCACCGTAGAGAAATCGCCAAAGATACCATTAGCAGTCGGCATATTGGTAGTCGCCCATGCGGGATAACCGTTCACTGTGTTGTTTTCCCAAATGAAGATACCAGATCCAGCGTCTTTCTTAGTGGTCTTGAGGCTACCACGTACCGCAGGAGTAGACACAAACTGAGGCTGGCCCGTCAAACCATTAGCAGTTGCCACAGTCGTTTCAAGAGCCACAGTTTTAGCCCATGTCACAGATGCCATAGAATTAGAGCCAATGCCCGTGGTTCCAAGGATACCCTGTGGCTGCGCCGCTGTTCCCGATCCATTAATGACCGCCAAGTCAGTACCAACACCCAGCACAGAGGCTAGATCATTCTGCACCAGCAGATCAATAGAAGGATCAGACTGCATCAACAGATCACGGCTCATCGGAACTCGGCCACTAGCTGTCTTAGGGTTCATCTGGATCTGATCAAATGTCATGTTAGACGAACTAGCCGCCACATTCTCAGCAACCCAACTAAAGCTTGCCGAACCGCTCTGTCTAGGCATTGCAACATTACCGACAAGACCGGAAATAGTCTGAACACCAACCTGCTTCATAACAGTGTTATTGCGGAGAATGTCCACAAAGGCCAAATTGGTCTGACCGACCAAGTAACCACCAAGATTACCCGTACCTGCTACCTGAGTAGCACGCTGGACCATCTCGTCACTAGCCTTACGCATCTGGACATCCATTGGAACCAAAATGCCGCCATTCTTAGCACCATTGAAGCGCTTGGCAAGCTCATCATGGGCCTCACGCTCTACACCGTCAAACTTGATATATCCAGCATGACCCGCAATGGCTTTACGCAGACTATATTTTTCCAAATCCTTTTCAGGCATTCCAAGGTGTGATCCTCGATTGCTTTCTGGAGCAGCATTAGGAGTTACTTCCGTAGCTTCTCCAACTTCAATCAAAGCACGACCCTGGAAATCAGACACTGACATATCCTCTTCGATTGCTTTCTTAGCAAGCGATCGAATAGCATCATTGCCCTTGAAGGTATCCGCTACTGCGGTGATTTCTTTCTGGCGTTTCTGTTCTGCTTCTTTAGCTTCACTTGCAGCCTGCTTGCGCACCGCTTCAAGATCAACTTTAGGTTCTACAATAGGTTCCGGCATTGTTTCTGTCCTTTCGATTGGCTTGTCAGCCTTGATTATTTTTTTTGGCACTATCACTTCTTCTGCTCTGCCTACTCCAACCGTTTCATCAGCAGGAATAGAAACAAAAGAAATCTCGAACGCTTCCCATTCAAGAATACGCACTAAGTTAGGCTGTCCCTCCCTTTGCGTTTCCTCAAACTTCTTAATTCTAAAACCTACGCTAACGTTTCTCACGATGCCATCTACAACATCTTGAAAAACTGCATCCCCTAAGTCGCCCTTAGAGAAACGCACTAACGCACGTCCTACCTTTTCCTTGGTGTCAATTACTGCTTCTTCAATAACACCAATCTGCAATGTTCTATCATGGTCTTTTAACAGCGCACCACCGTCATTCAACCTATGAAGATCCGCAGCTTCATTCGTATGAACCAATTGTTCTTCTCCGAAAAACCTGCTAACGAGCTTGTCCTCACTGGAGAAAGTAATCGGCACTGTCCGTTTCTCTACATCAATCTCCTGTCTCATTTGATCTGAAACAGCAAAATTTCTATAGAGATCACCTTCAATAGTTCCCTTGGAGCTATCAAAGATGACTTTCCTTTGTTTCAACTCTGGCATCTTTCTAGCCTCCTTGTCCTGGACTGTTAGTAGCGGGTGTTCCGCTATTGTCAGCCAAGCTTATACCTGCCGCATCTGCCGCATCCGCATCTGCCGCAATCTGTCCAAAAGTATCCTCTCTGTCTCCACCGTTATCGGAGATAACTTCGCCTCTACTCATAAGCTGGTTATCAAGTCCGATCACTGCAGCCTCGACATCCTTCTTAGGATCAATCCAAGGCCAGCGCTTTTTCTGCCATGAGGGATTACTAAATTTTTCAATCCTAGAGAAAGGCAGTTTTATATTCCCGTTCAATAATTGAATGGGAAGCCATGCCAAGAAAATAGGCGTCATAAAACTGTCATCCATATCATCTTGATCGTCTATCCATCCATCTCTGTCTGTTAAAACTCCTGCTCGAATACTTGAATAATTAACGCCTTCAAGATCACTCGCTAAAGTCGGATAACTAATACCTAAACCGCTTGCAATATCTTTTTTATTGCCCTTCATGAAATCTGAGAATGCGGTATTAGGATGTTGCGGGTCCCATGCTTGAAATTCAGTCCCAGGCGGTAATTGTTCGAACGCTCCCGGCTCTGCATCTTGAATTAAATTACCTGTATCCCCCGCCTCTTCTGTCCCATCAACTCCAGATCCATCTTTATCGATATAGAAGCCCATCTTTGAAGCCGTAACCCTAGCAGCTACAAGTTCGGCTTCTGAATATCCAGAAAGGTTTTTTAAATTCTGCATCACAGCCGCCATCTCTGGCCAGCCTCGACTTTGATCTACCCTATCATTGGAATACCAATGAACGATTTCACTTGCGGGCACTTTGTCATGATCCCGGCCGACTTGAGTATTGCCACTGAAAGCAACTGTGTTTGATCCATTATCTTTTTTGAAATAATAGAAAAGTGGCTCGCCCATTCTATTAAATTCAATCCCTAACCTGATCTCATTCAGCTTAGAGCTTCTCGCTCTATTTAAATTTGTATCCAATCTTTCAGGATCAATAAACATGATTGCGAAATTGAATTTATTTTTAAAATTCCGCTTTAATTGAATGATCGTTTCACCGTCCATCTTTCGACTGACAACAGCCTTCTTTTGTGCCTGTCTCAGTGTCATCCTTTTAGTCACTGTACAATTAGCCGCCTTACTCCATTCCTTCCATGCCTTTTCTATCTTGTCGTTAGCTGTCTTATCTAACTTCCCATTTGCAAGTTTAGATTTCATTTGCAGGCGCATGCCACGCCCAACAATATTAATCTTTGAGAGCTGAATGAAACGTTTCCCAGTAGAATCGTTATCCGCTAAGTCCCTAGACCTAGCCTGCATCCTAGTCAGATCTCTTAACAATTTACTATCTATCGTTGTAGGAGTATTTACCCAGTCAGAAGTCAGACGACTTACCCTGCCAGCTTGAAAACTTGAAGCTACACCTGCAGCGCTTGGAGTTACACTACTGTTAAAACCTCTAATCCTTCTCGGTAAAATTTTCATGGGCGATTAAACCTCACTTTCACTAGAGGAGTTCCTTGGCCTTTTTCTTTTCGTTTGTCAGATGCCACTCGTGCTTCATAGATAGACTGGAATTTTAAAAGTTCCTCAATTGTCATGCGCTTCAATTGACGATCTTTAATTGTGTATTCCTGCTGATCTAAAGATGCTCTGTTTTCAATCGTTGCTACAATTGCATCCAAAACTTTCTGATTAGAGCTTCTAAGGTCTTGTGCTGCCGCTGTAGAGAAGTTTACTAGCCCGTCTTGTGTCCCGTTGTCAGGCGTGTATTTATCCGTTCCTTTAACAACTTGGATGTTCCACTGCATCTGCTCTACGTTTAAATTGTCGTTGGTTTCTGTAGGCGTTAATGACAACAAGTGATCTGATCCGCTTGCTGTAGTAGCCTTTGAATAATCTGTGAGGACGCCTATCCAATAGACTGTGGCTGTCCACCCATCATCTGCTGGAAAGTCTGCTAGTGAGAATTTAACGCTTAAAGTATCTCCAAGCCGTACTGTGTCAGGCATGGAAGTCAAGGGATCTGGCATATTGCCCCCAAATAAAGTATCTCTTAGGCGCATTAAATCATATGTCTAAAATCTGTCTACAAATTGTTAATAATTTTTAGTGAAGCTTTTTCTGATCCTGCGTGGGCGGGCGATTGTTTGCGGTAGGACTATCGGTGTCTCTTTGATCTCCATGGCTTTCTGTAAAGCTTCCAGTTTTGTTTCTGCGAGTTTCCATCTGACGTTAGCAATCTCTAAAGCGGCTTTGTTATAGACACGAATGTCCAAGGCTTCGTTTCTCCTGTGGCCTTTCTTCAAGGCCCAATAATAATACTTTTCCCCCTTGATGAATTTGATTTTCCTTTCCTCTGAAGTGAGCATCTTATACCACTCTTCTGTATATCCTCGACCTTTTGGGAAGTGAGAATAGTTAGGCCCTGGAGTTTCCAGCTTGAGATTTGACAGTAGCAGGTTGGATTTCTCTTGATCCACTCCTAAAGTATATAATTTACATTTAACATTATTATTTATAGTGGGTGTCCGTATGAAGGGCTCTCCCTGCCCACCTTTGCCCTTAATAGCGAAAAATCTGTGCCTCTCATGCCTCTTGCAGAATTTATAAACCTCTTGAGTATGATGTCCACCGCTATCCACCGCACAAGCTGAGACTATTCTCTCCAGTCCTGACGCCATAAATCTAGGAGTTCTCACCCATTCAAAGGCTTCATTCCATACCTGATCATGGGCTGGATCACCTTGAATGACGTTGTATTCAATACCCCAATTTTCCTTATGACGGTTCCAACCTACTACTTCCATTTCTAAACGGTCATCCTGCACATCAATTGCAGCCGTAAGGATCACTGATCCCTCTGGAATGTCTACATCCTCGCCATAATCCTCGGCTCGACCTTCTAAACCGTCTTTTTTGATGCTCTCGCCATTCTCTTTGAAGGTTTCTCCTAGGGAAGTATTCACCCAGACCTTGCGGAGTTCCCTATCTCGACTGTAGGAAGCCTCTAAATGGGGGATAATCGTCTGCTCTAAGCTCACCCAGGGGCTGTATAACTCGTTTAAATGGAAGCCTTGTATCTTTCTTTCTGGGTAAACTGCGACCCATTCCCCGCCTTCCAGCATTCCCATAAGGTCGTTATCGGTCATATGATACCCGCAATACTGGCAATTTATCCAAGCATTAGCAGGATTGTGCCTCTCCATCCCTGTTTCCCCTTCGATCTTTTCCCAGTCTACTTGTGACCATTTAAGCTGTTGTTTCTTTTTGCATGATGGGCATGGGACATGGTAATGCTGTTGATTAGATCGGAGATAATCAGGTTCTATCCTGCTTGTATCTTCGTTGCCCGGAGTTGAAGCTTTGATCTTCTTTTTATTCCAGAAATTCGCCGTTCTTTTCTCTGCTAGTTTAATAGGATCTCCCTCCTTTCCTGCGCTTGCTGGATATCGATCTGCCTCGTCCTCGAAAAGATTCTTGATAGGCCTCATGGCTAAATTTGATGGACTATTAGCCCCGATAAAGGTTAAATGACCTTTAGGAAAAGACTTATGTAGGATGGCATTACTCACATCTTTTCCCTGCACATCTATTACCAGCTCAGACAGTTCCTCAGTGTCCCTGATCATAGGGGTGATTCTGTCCTTACTATTCGACTTCGCCATTGTCTCTGTGGGTGACATAAACAGGGTAGGTGCTGGGTCTAAGTGGATTGAATACCCTAGCATATTGTTCATGATCTCATTCTTACCGACCTGTGATGACGTCATGAATACAATCTCGTCTACTTCCTCATCTGAGAAAGCATCCATCATGCCCTTTTGGTAAGGGGCTCTGCTAGTATCCCATGGACCAGGTTCTGCACTACTCTCAGGACTGAGCATCCTATACTTGTCTGCCCATTCTGAAACAGTCAGTTTAGTAGGCGGGGCCATAAGCTCTAAAGTCTTTTTAGTGGCTTTCTGAAAGGGTGTCATTTTTCAGGAACGGCCTTAAATTCGAGAAAGTGGGTAGCGTGTCTATATATCCGCTGTGCCTTATCCCAAGCCTTCCCGCTATCCCATCCACCCACAAAATAACGATCATCATAATTTTCTGTATTGTCTGCAAAGAGCATAATAATAGTATCATTAGGCTCTTGATCCTCAATATCTATCCATTTTCCCACAAAAGCTATCTGGTCCACTGTGTAGCTCATCTCTTCCCTCCCTTTAGTTTAGTCGGATCATATCCGCTGATCTCCTCCAATGCTGATCTCACCGCCTTATCAAGTATCACCTTGGCTTTCTTAGCGTCCTGCGTACCTGCAAGCCTTTTTGCCAGTCTGGTAGGGATTGCAAGTATCCTCGATCTAACAGCGCTTAAAACGTCTCTCAGGCCCGTTTGAACCTCTTCTATGGATACTAACTTGCCTTGCCTCTCTTTAAGGTCCATCAAGGCAATCTCTCCCTTAGCGTCCTTTAATTTCTGTTCTGCCAAGTCCTTATCAGTCTTGATCGCATTGGCTTTCCCATCCACAAGACGATCCACTACTGTCTTAATCAGCCACTTAGACCTTTCACCCTCTTTTAAATCTGGCTCTACCCCTGCCAAGACCTTACCTAGTTTGACACGATCTCTCCCTAGCTCTTGGGCAAGATGGCTGATTGTATAGGCTTTGGGGGCTGTGGACATTA
>CAZXNP010000067.1:0-8408 GCA_964642035.1 uncultured Anaerolineales bacterium
CCATCACTAGAGTGAACACCTGCGGGCGGAGACACATATATTGTGCTGGATCGAAGGCAAGCCGGCGGTGATTCGGGCAGCGTCTCAAGCCCTCATCGTCCGGGAGAGTGCCCGGCGCCTCGCCGTCCTCGGCGGCTCTGAACCTTCCGCGGCGGCAGCCCGCAGGCGGCCTGTCACCGCCAGATGCCGGTCGATACTTCGGTGTGGATCGACCATCTGCGGCAGGGAAACGCCAGGCTGGTGTCGCTGCTCGAAGAGGGACGGGTCTACTGTCACCCGTTCGTCATCGCAGATCTAGGGGTAGGGGCGCCCCCCCCCGCGGCGCGCCCCGCCCCCCCCCCCCCCGGCCGCCGCCCCGCCCCCCCCGCCGGCCCCTCACCCCGGGGTCCGCGGCCGCCGCGAGACCGCCGACCAATCGCCCGGCCAGAAAAGCTAGGGGGACCACCAAGTGCACGACGAGCCACGGCATCTTCTCACCGGCCCACGAAAACAGCCAGATATCGGCGATGGCCCAGGCGACAAGCATCGGCACGAACAGTCTGGCCGCCGCACTGGGGTTGTCGGCGCTCCCGTCGTTGCCCATACCGTATCGCAGGCGCCGACTCACCGAGTAGACTACAACCGCCGCGGCGGCCAGCAAGAGGGGCAGGAACTCATACATCGGCACCAGGATGGCGTAGTAGTAGAAGGGCTGGCCGCCCCGCTTCACGTCGTGCTGCTCCCACCAGTACGCAACGGAGTCGACGAAGCCCGTGATCTCCTTTGGGGCGGTGAAGAAAGTAGTGAACAGAAGCACGTAGAGCACAAGGAACACCGCCAAGCCCCCGGCCACGGCCGTGGCCGGGGCGTTGCCCAGCGCTGCCGCCACGGGCCGCTCGTCGTGGTCCTCCAGCACCCAGCTCAAGAAGCCGTACGCGGCGAGGGCCGCACCGATCACCACGGCGTACAGGGCATGGCGCGTCTCGAGGCTTCCGTACACCATGCCGGCTCCAAGTCGCATGGCCAAGGCTGCGCCGACGAGGGCGATCACCACGCCAACGCCCATGAACAGGGCATCGACTCGCCTGCCCAGGGCGGACCAGGCGAAGCCGCCAAGGCCAAAGATGAGAAGGGCTGCCCCAAGGGCCATCAGCAAGGGTGGCGTAGCCCCAGCCAGACTGGCGGCCGCGCCGGCCTGGAGGGTCCGCTCAGCTAAGAACCGGCCCAGCATCCACCCCCCGGCCAGCATCAGTGTGCCCGCGGCCAGCATCTGAGCGGCCGCGGCCGCCTCGCCGTAGCGCCGGAAATAGGAGTGGCCCGCGAAATCAGCCAGCACCGCCCCGTCGCCGACCGGCGTCACCGCTTTGGAGGCAAGATCGCCGCGGCCCACCAGCCCGCCGGCCAGAGCGTAGATCGCGCCCAGGCCTCCCAGGGCCAGTGCCAGCTGCATGGCCGAGCCCAGGGCGCTTTCCTCCGCCGCAGGGTCGCCGAAGGCTCCCGTGCGGGCCACCAAGTAGAAGGCCATCAGGCCCAGTCCCACGGCCCCCACGGCCAGAGTCAGCACATCAGACCGCTTCCCGAGGCGCTCCACCGCCAGGGCCAGGGCCACGAACATCAACAACACGAAGCCGTTGATGTAGGCCATCTCGGCGGTGGTGATGGCGGCCCCCGCCGCAGCCAGCGCCACCACTATCCACCGGTCCTCGCGAGAGTCAAGGTAGCGAAAGAGACTCGCGAACATCAAGACGGTGAAGACCTCCACAAGAATGTCGTGGCGAATGTAGCGGGAGTAGTACATCACGGTGGGTGACGCCAAGAGAATGGCAGCTGTGGCCAGGGCCCCCACGGGGGAAAGCCACTTGCGCACCATCCGAGGCGACATGACGAGGCCAATGCCGAACACGACCGCCAGCAGCCGTGCCGTGAAGTCATTGACGCCAAAAAGGAAGAACATTAGGGCCGTGCCGTGGAAAAGTAGCGGCCCGTGCATCATCGGATCGTGCTCGTAGCCCTGGCCCCGGAACAACTTCCAGGAGTAGAAGGTATGGAGACTTTCGTCGTGGGACATCGCCCGGTCCCCCAGACCCCAAAGGCGGGTGACGACGGCCAGCACCAGGATGGCGAGCCAGGCCACCTTCTCCCAGTCCAGGACCATCACCCGCTCCAGGCGTTCCTGCAGGGCGCCAGCCCTGGCCACAGATTGCTCAGCCATTGGTCGTCATCCTCCCACCTTGAGGTACAGCTGTACCTCGTCGAATTGCAGGTCGTCATCCCGGCCCTCGCCGGGGGCCAGGCGCAGCATGTACCACCGGGCAAAGGCTTTAGCCCATGATTGGAGGCGGTTGGCCTGCTCGCCCTCGCCCGACACGCCCCGCGTGCCCAGGCGCCAGAGGCCTCTTGGCTTGAAAGGCGCCCCCACGTAGGCCGCGGGGCCAAACCCTTCTCCGCCCACCGGCCGCACGACGGCGCTGTCTTCTACGGCGGCCTTGGCCACTCCCCCCCACCTCACCCCACCGTGGTCCCGGAGCAGCCAGCCCAAGGTCGGCCCGAGGGCCGGATCCACGCGGATATCCATGGCGTAGGGATCCTTCGTCCGAGCCCAGGATACCTCCCGCAGATTGGCTTCCAGGCGCGCGGCATCGGGGGCAACGAACACGGGGCGTAGGGGCTCCCGCAGGTCCTGCCGCGACCAGTAGGCGGCGCGTGCACCGTTGCTCCACCCCAGCACAGCGAGGGTGACCAAGGCGGCCAAACCCACCGCCCGGCGAGTGACGGCCTTGCCCCACAGGGCCATGAACACGACAGCGAGGGCACCGAGGGCAAGCACCGCGCCCACGACTATGACGAAGGTCGCGTCGTCCGCCGCTGGCGCGGCCGCGAAGGCGACGGCTTGTAGACCCGCGAAGGCCGCCACCGCCAGCAACAGGGCGCACATCGCCCCCTCCTCGGACCAGCGAAAGCCACCAACCAGGTCCTGGGCCAGGGCGGCGATGGCGACCCCGGCCGCGAGGGTCAAGGGCACGAGCACCTGGCCTATGGCCGTGGGCTCCCCGGTGGCGACGGCCACGAAGAAGGCCACACCGGTCCAGAGGCCCAGGAAGCCGGCGAATCTCGATCGCCGCCGGATGGCCACGGCGATTCCGGCGAGGCCGAAGCCCACCTCCAGCGGGGCGTACGCCAGCAGGGCCAGCACGGTGTCCAAGGCCCCCTGGCCACCGAAGCCCTGTATCCACGCCCCGGGGGTCCTTATGACGTCGCCAATGCCCTCGGGGTCCGTCAGGGCCCCAGGGGCCACCAGCACAAGGGTGCCGGCCAACAGGAGCCCCGCCCGGCGCCGATCGTCCTCGGCGGGCCAGGCCTCGGCCAACCAGAGGCGGGTAGCCGTCAGCAGTCCCGGGGTAACCAGAGCGCCGAGGCCGAAGGCCACGATTACCGTCACCGCCGGCGGTCCGGTGGCCAAGAGCACCCCGGCCGCCACGGGCGCCAGCCACCGCCTCGTCTTCGGCCGGGAGACGATGGCGGCCACGAGCCACACCGTCGCCGCCGCGGCCGCCATCTCGTTCGATACGTGGCGGCCTAGGAAGACCCATGCCGGGCCGAGGGCAAAGAGGGCCGCCGACGCCAGAGCCGCCGGGGCCCCGACGAGGGGGGCGAGGCGCACCGCACCCACCACCGCCACCAGGCCCGCCATTGCCGGCACGAGGCGGGCTTGGGCATCGCCGGTGCCCAGCAACCAGAACACGATCCGGACCAGGCTCTTCACCAGGGGCGCCGCCGGCGGCGTCACCCCCGGAACGGCGCGCCCGGCGGCCCCGAGGGCCAGGGCCGCCTCCGCTGGGTCCAAGGGCATCCAGTTCAGATCGGCCAGGCGTAGCGCCCCCGCCGTGGCCACGAGGGCCGCCATTGCGACCGTGGCGGCACGCACCGAAAGCCCGCCCCGGGGCATCGCCCCAGGCAGCTTCATCATCGCGCGACTCCTCTAAGGGAAGGGCGACTCAGTCCACGCGGCCGGGGACACTTGCCATGCCACGGCAGGGTCATCGCGGCACCTCGTAGATGGCCAGACCGCCTGCCTCGAACACCTTGGGCAGCACCGCGTCGAACCAGGCGGCGTCCTGGGGCTTCAGTTCGTACTGAGCCCGCTCCGCGGGCCCCACTACCAGATACCGCGCCTCGTACTTCGCCAGAAGACGGAGCACGTCGGACGCGCTTCGAGAAGTGTAGATTGTCTCGAGATCCGAGAGCCGCGGCTCAAGCTCCGCAGCCGCGTCGCGCCCCCACTGGCGCTCGTGGAAATTCCAGCCCAATACCGTCGGGAAGCCGGTGGCAAGGGAGATGCGATTCTCATCCTCGTAGGAGTCTCCGGCCGCCTCGACGACAACCGGCGTCCCGTCGGCATTGGCCAGCAACCACTCGGCGGCGGCGACGCTAGCCGGGTGAAACTGCTGCCACCATCCCAATCCATTCAGGGTGAGGTCGCGGCTCCGCCAGCCCGCGCTCCGCGTGGCCACCGACGCCACCGGGAAGACCAAGCCGGCCACCACCAGGAGCCCTGCCGGCACCGCCCAGACCCAGGCCATCCCGCCCCGGCGCCAGCGACGGAACACCATTACCGGGGCATATGCCCCGGCTAGCGCCAGCAGCACCCAGCCCTGGTAGTAGAACTTGAAGACGCTGTTCATTCGGGAATTGAACAGATCCCGCACGAACAAGAACTCGATGGCCAAGGGCAGGGCGAAGCCGAAGGCCGCCAGCACCAAGGCGAAGGTGGGGGCCGCTGCCGCGTCCGCGCCGCCCGCGGAGCCGACCCTCCGTCGCCACGTTTCGATGGCCGCAACTCCGGCCGCTGCCGCCAGGAGGGCCATGAGCCCCGCCGCGGGCCATCGGAAGGACAACGCCACAATGGGGGCCGCAGCTACCATCACCAGCCAAGAGGCCGCGGCCAGCCGCCGCCCCGAGGACGGAAGACCCACGATCGCCGCCACGACAAGGCTGCCGGCGAGAAAAGTCAGGGGCCCGAAGTGCACCAGCCACTGGACCAGGCGCGTCTTCGTCCCGACGATCCCGACTCCCTGCACTTGGGACTCGAGGGGCGCGTAGAAGGGCAGATAGAGGGCGATAGCGACCAAACCCAACCACACCGTGAAACGTAACAAGTGAAGGGCCGAGGGCAGTGAGGTCCCGGGGGCGGCGGCCCGGGCCAGGAGAATACGAAGGGCCCACCACCCGGCGGCGAAAGAGGCAATCGCCGCCGCCAGGGCCACCCCCCCTACGAAGGGCTGGCCCAGGGGCCCCCGGCCGAGGACCGGAGCCACGATGTCGGCCGAGGCCAGGAAGAGGCGGTACGCTCCGAATGCCAGGATGGCGGCGGGCAGCGCCGTCAAGGCCGCGTCCCGATGCTCCCACGAGAATGACAGTGGCCGGCGCCGAACAATCCACAGGCCGAAAGCCACCACCACCACGCCGGCGTAGGCCGGCAGGTCCCAGGCGTTCAAGAACCCCAGGGCGCCCACGACGAGGGCCACCCCTAGCCACCGGGGGGACCACAGGGACCCGGTACCTGGCTCCGGAAGGGGGCTATCGCTCCCGGCCAGCACGCTGAGGGCCAGGCCCACGACTACCAGGCCAAAGGGCAAGGCCATGACATGGGGATGCACGTCCCCCAGCATGAAGCTGAAGAAGGGGAACTCGTGGATGATCTCGTTGCAGGAATCGTGTATTACCCGCGACGATCGCCACCACCAGATGAACCGCGTGGGTAGCCAGCCACCGGCCCCGAAGTCGGTCTGTGGGGCAGCGCATCCGATCCGCTGGGCCGCCGCGTCCGACAGCCCGCTGGCGCCCCGCAGGGTCAGGTTGCGGATGTCCAGGTAGTTCCAGAACCGAGGGCTGCCCACGCCGCGGCGGTAGGCCACCTCCAGGAAGGCCTCCAGATTGCCCATCACCGCCGTGAGGGTGGCTGCCAATCCGGCGGTGATCCACCGAGTGACAGCGCCGGCCCCGGGCGTCAGGGCGGCTAGATTCCAGCCTATGCCGGCCGCGCCCGTCAGAGTCATGGCCAGGGACATGGGGATCATGAGGTTGAAACCGGCGTAGGGCAGGACGCCGGTGAGGTGGATGAGCTGGGCGCCCATCAGGTAACCCATGTAGTAGTAGCTGAGGGACCGGCCGCTGAGCCACGGGTCGTTGGGGGGGAAACCAGGGCTGGCCAGAATGCCATCGATGAAGGCCATCTCCATGTACTTCTCGCCACCGGCGGGCTCGATGTTGGGCACCGTAGCCCGGTAGACCGCCCAGGCCACGAAGGCGACGGCAAACAGAGCCTCGTACGCCAGGAACGTGCGTCGGTGAGCCCGCACAAAGGCCAACACCTCCGGCCGCCGCCGGGCCAGCCACAGGCCGAAGGCGACCCAGACGACCACAACAAAGGCGGCGCCAGCGCCGGTGTTTGGCACGATGCGGCTGAGCCCACCCCACCAGTACAGATAGGCCACCGCGAGAAGGCCGATTGGGCGCGCGAAGGCCATGCCCCGGTCGGGCAGGCCCCGAAACAGGGTGTAGGCCACCGGCACGGCGGCCCAGCCGATCACCGCTAGGGCCAGCCACCAGACCACCACCGCCGGCACGAGGCCGCTCACTCCGTGGCCCCTTGGGCCGGCAGCAGGTGGTAGATCGTGAGGGGGCCTGTGGGGTGCCGGTAGGCCACGTCGGCCTCACCCTGGGCAACCATATCATCGAACTTGGCCAAGCCCTCCGGGCTGTAGAACGCCCTCTCCATCTCCCCCACCACCACGTACTCGACGCCGTACTTGTTCAACAGGTGCCCCGCCCGGTCGACATCCGTGGTGTCGTAAGTCTCCCGCACATCGGCGGTGCGCTCCCTCACCACCGTTGCCCCCACCGCGTTTCGCTGCTGGGTCTCGTGCCAGTCCCAACCCACCACCGTCGGCAAACCCGTGTAGATGCTGTAGCGAGACCCCCAGCGATACCCCTTTTCCCGGAAACCCTCCAGGATGACCGGCGTCCCCTCCACGTTTTCCAGGAACCACCGGATGCCGTCGCGGTCGTATTTCAGGTGGAGGAGGTTGCCGTCGTCGTCGTACTGGGCATAGTCGAGGAAATCCATTCCCGACAGGCCGGGGGCGTAGTTGTCGGTGTAGTTCTCCCGATCCTCCGGTGTCATGCCGTACGCAGCCGGGAACCGGTCGGCGATCTTGGCCCGAGCAGCGGTTATCGGATACGTGAGACCGCTGGCCACCAGAAGCGCCAAGGCCCCCCACCACCAGGTTGACCACCGGACCCGGCGCAGCAACGGGGCCGCCCAGGCCACGGCCACGGCCGCCAAGGCGGCCCACAACACCCACACCTGAATGTAGAACTTGAACACCGTGTTCATGCGGCCGATGTCGCCCTGAAGCACCACGTACTCCACCGCCGCGGTGAGGACAGCCCCCAAGAGGAGAATCCAGCCGGCAAACCTCTCCGGGGGTAGGGCCCCGTGGCGTAGGAACATCACTGCCCCACCGGCGGCCAAGAGCCCCGCCGCCAGCAGCACCCACTGGCCCGCCGAGGCGAGGAAGGCGGCGATGGCGCCCACGGCAACGAAGGTCCCCGCCACCTTGCCGCGCCCGGCGGTGGATCGGGCCTTGGCAACTGCCACCGCGTATCCCCGGGTCGCGGCCCAGGTAACGATGGCGAAGAGGAAGATACCGTGGACCGTCAGATAGGCGCTCAAGGGCGTTCGCGGCCCCAGCCACCGGCCGAAGGCGCCGTAGGGTCGTACGTAGGCCTGATGGTAGGGCAGGAAAAGGAGCAGGCTGCCGCCTAGGAGGATGCCGCCCTTAGTGCCGACGGTGAGAAGCCAAGAAGCATCGACGCGCCGGCGGCGTCCCCAGTGGGCTGCCGCCAAGGCTCCGGCCGCCACCAAGCCATAGGTGGGGTAGTCCCAGGTATTGGTGGGCCATAGGGCACCGATAGCCAGGGCTGCCAGGAATAGTCGCACAAGGCCCCGAGTGGCGGTGAAGGGCCGCCAGTGCCATGACCACGACAGACACCATGACAAGGACAGGGCCAAGACCAGGACGGTGAGGGGCAAGGCCATCATGTGGGCGTGAAGGTCGGCATACAGGAAGGTGAAGAATGGGAACTCGGTTATGGGCTCCACTCCCCCTTGGGCAGGGATGGCCCGGGACGCCTTCCAGTACCAATCCCCCAAGGGCACGGCCAGCTGGGCTTGCCCCTGCAAGATGTGCCACCACCCGTTGGCGGCCGCCGCTGCCGTTTGGACCCCGGGGAGGGCACTCTGGATCGGCGGGGCGCCCAGGTCCGCCAGCCCGCCGGGCATCCACTGCACTTTGGAGAGAGTCCCGGACAACACGGGCAGGACGGGCCACACGACCCCCGCTCCCGGCGCCACTCCGCGCTCCCTG
>CAZXNP010000068.1:0-8407 GCA_964642035.1 uncultured Anaerolineales bacterium
CCCGCCGCAGATCTCCACCAGCACCTGATCGGCGTCGGTGTAGTACGTCGAGCTGCTGCTGAAACTGCAGGTACCTGGATTGTAGTCCGTGAACGGGTGGTGCCAGTTCGGGTCGGCCCCGTCGAGGGACCCGCTGACCGTCACCCCCCGCGGACAAAGACATTGGGCGGATGCGGACTTTCCTGTGATGGCGACCATCGCCACGAGGGCGAGGCTGGCCACGATGGCAACCCACGTGAGGCGGAACAACCTGGGCCGCATGATATCTCCTCCGTTGGATGGGGCCTCGACGGGGGCGCAGAGTGATAGATGGGTCGACGCCTCGCCTGGCAGATGCGCACCTACGAACGCCAGATCCCACTACAGCTGGCGAGGGCGCCCCTCTCGAGGTGGCGGCTTCTACAACGGCCGCAGGTCCGCTGAAGATACGGGGCAAGTGGCCCCGATCGGAAGAGCGACGGCGTTGACGCCCTCGGGGCAGGATGCTAACTTCGGGCGGCCATGCCCCGCCCGCGACCGTCGCCTCGCCCATGGCTCCGGCACTACGAGCCTGGGGTGCCCCACGAGGCGCCAGCCTACCAGGTGCCCTTCCACTCCGCCCTCGAAGCGGCGTGCGGGAGCGTGCCCGGGGCCCCCGCCCTTGCCTACGCCGGCGCCTCATGGACCTATTCTGAGCTAGATGCTCGAGTCGCCCGGGCGGCAGGGGCACTGCAGCGCACCGGTGTCGTCCAGGACGATGTCGTGGCCTTGGTGCTACCCAACTGCCCGGCTCTGGTGGTGGGCGCCATCGCCGCCATGCGCCTTGGGGCCATCGCTCTGGTGGTTGATCCCGCCGGGGTGCGGGGGGCAGCCGGGAGAAGGGACCTCGCGGAGATCTTGGTCCGGCACAGGCCCCGGGTGGTCATTGTCGGCGAGCGGGCTTGGCCGCCGACGCGCCAAGCCCTTGCGGCGGCTAGCGCCCCCTGCAGCATCGTCAGGGTGCCCTCCGCCGTCGACTTGCCGCTGGTCGTGGCGGCGCTAGGGTGGCTACGGCGCATGTGGCGGTCGACGAATGCTGATAGGTCCGGGGGGCAGTCGGTGGGAGCAGTGGACTGGAGCTCCTGGCTGGAAGGAGCTCGGGCGCCGAGAAGCGTGCCGAGGGTCGGCGCCGGTGACCCGGCGGTGGCCTTCTGCACCGGCGGCGCCCAAACCGTCGTGCTGGACCATCAGCAACTTGTGGCCGGAGCCGCAATGCTAAGGGCGTGGCTGACGGATGCCGCCCTAGCCGAAGAGACGTGGCTCGTGGCGGCCTCCCTGGGCCGGGGCTACGCCTTCACCGCTGCCCTTGGCACGGCGGTGCTGCAACAATCTCGAGTGGCCCTGGTCCCGCGCATTGCGGCTCGGACCGTGGCCGATGCCGTGCGACATCTGGGACCGGGCTTTGTCGTGTCGCGGCCTGGGCTGGCGGATGCGCGGCTGGTGCGCCGAGCTTTGCGCGACCGGGGGGCGCCTGACGCCGTCCGGGGGTGGCTCAGTCCGGCGCTCCACCCTAGCCACGGCCCGTCGCCTTCCGCAGTCGCCTGCATGGGGCTTGCGCCTCGAGGGGCGGCTGGGTTCGTGGCATGCAATCCGGTAAACGGCGTGCGGGTGCCGGGCAGCGTCGGGCTGCCGCTGCCGGGGGTTGCCGTCCGCATCACCGACGACAGGGGCTTCGATCTCAGCCCCGGCTCGGTGGGCCACCTCGAGGTGCGGGCGGCCAACCTGTCTTGTCCCGACCGATGGCTGCGCCTGGACGGAGCGGCGTGGGTGGACGAAGCCGGCTTCGTGTACCTGGCGCCCCGGGGCCAGATGAATCCGGGGCAGATGGCCCTCGGCCGCGGCCGCGAAACCGGCGCCGTTGACGTGGGCGCCGGGGTCGGGGATGCCGCGCCGGGCATCGACCGGCGGCCGTAAGACCGGGGGGTTGTGCCGCCATCCGACGGGTTGGCCGGCGGATGTGCCGGGCAGCGGTGCCGCCGTTGGAGGCGCTTCCCGCGCCATCTACGTAACGTCAGAGTGCGGGAGTGCGTTGCAACTGGCAGCCCTGTCCCGGGGCGCTTTCGAGGACAGCTATCGCCTCGAGGGAACACGGCGAGCTCGCGGCGCGCCACGGGCCCTGCTATATTGGCCGGCAACTCTAGCCTCTGCCCGCGGCGAGTGCCCGGTGGCTGGCGGCCGTTTGGCGGTGCCGGCACCGGTCGGCGATGGGCCAGCGCGGCCCGTGCCGCCACGTCTCGCCTTCGTCTCACGCAGTCCTATCGGAGGGGAGTAGGAACCATGAAGTCGTTGAGAGCACTCTTCCTCGTCGCGGCCATTGCCGCCTTCGCCGCGGGTTTCGCGCTGCCGGCGACAGGCGTCCTTGCCGATGACAACCCAGGGTCGTCCCTGGCCGCCCCGATGCCAGCACCGCCGGGCCTCGCTAATGCCGATCAGGTGATCGATGCCGAGGCCTTTGCCGAAGTGGCAGAGATTACTGAGCGCATCACGCCGTATCTCTACGTCGGCGATGACGGCCTCGTGCGCTTGCGGCCGGTCACGGCCGACGAGCTTGGGGTCACCGAGAAGTTCCTGGCCGATTTCCGGTTGGCCCTCGAAAACTCCAACACCGCCATCGCCGCCGGCGACATCGTCGTGAACGACGATCTGACCGTCACCGCCCGAGAGGACGCATTCTCGCCGGGGCCGATAATCGGCGAGCCGCCGGTCGCCACGGATGGCGCGGGTTTCGACGCGCCGGCAGGAGGGGCCCCGGATGCTGGGGCAACCGACGGCGCCGTCCCGGAATGGGGGGCATGGCGCTACCCCAGCGGAGCCATCTTCTACAACAGTTACCCCGACTGGGTGTACTACCGCCGCGCCTACTACGGTCTGTGCAACACCATGGCCGCCTACTTGGGCTACCCATGGATGAGCCGGCCCCTCGTCTACTTCTACGGCTACAATCAGCTCTACTTCAACCGCTACGCCTTCAACCCGGGCGGAGTGTACTGGTACATGCCGTACAGCTACTGCAACTCGGGCTTGGGCTACAAGCCGGGCTACTTCTGGGGCCGCCGGAGTGTATTCGGATATGGCTGCGGCTGCTACCAGTACCAGTGGGCCTGGATCGGCATCTGGTGCCGTTACTAAGCCACTGATACTAGTTACCCACTGATACTACGTCACTAGGAGTCCGGGCCACAGGCGGCTTGGGCCCCACAGCCCGGGGGCAACACAGCCCGGGCCCAACATGAAGTGACTGCGCGGCGGGGGCATTCCCCGCCGCGCGGTGCTGTCTCTCCGCCCGCGGCTTCGACCCTCGGTGCGCCTTCCGGGGGGAGGGCCAACGTGGCCAAGGGTAGCTCTAGCTCCATGTTGGCCGTAACACGGCCGCTGGCAGGGCGTTATCGCCGTCGCACGGGGCTAGCCGCCATCTGCCCCCCGGAGGCCCGCAATGCGCCATCCGGCGGCCCTGACGCTGGCCCACACCCCTCCCCTGCCCCGGTCGTCGCGTGGCCACGCGGCCGACCGCCCCAACCCTGGCCCCTTCCTGGGAGGAGTGTAGGAGATGAGGCGTCGCACCGCGTGGTGGCGACCCGGTCCACGGGCCGCCATGTCCGTCGCTATCCTTTGTCTGGTTGCTTTCGGAGTGACAGTCGCTCGTCGCCCGCTGTCCGCCGGCGCCGATGTCGCAGCGGCCGCTCCGGCCGGGGCGGCTGGTGCCCCTGGCGGCGGCTTCGCCGGCGGCCCCGCCTGTCCCGGAGGCACCGCTGGGGACGGACCGCTTGCCCCATGCACGGCGGTGAAGATCCACGGCAACACCTATAACGACGTGAATCACGACGGACGCTACGAGCCCAATCGTGGCGACTCGCGGTTGGCCGCCGTAGAGGTGCGCCTATTCGACTCCGGTGCAGGAGCATTCTTGGGCTCCACCGTCACCAACGGCGACGGCTACTACCGATTCCCAGGCCTGCCCCTGGGCCCCGTGTATCGGGTGGAGATCACGCCGCCGCCCGGCATGCGGCCGACTACTCCAGTGGCCCGGGAGCTCGAGCCCCGGGACTTTTCCACCTTCTGGTGCTGCTCAGCCCGGGCCGACTTCGGCCTGCTTCCTGGACGAGGGGCTCCCACGCCCCCCGTGCCGCCGCCCCCACCTCCGGCCGGCCCGGGACAGCCCGTGCCGCCGCCCTGCTGCGAGGTGCCAACGGGACGCCAGGTGCACCTGCCGATTCTGAACTATGCCGGCAACGCCAATGTGTGCGCATCCATTGTCGAGGTGCAGAACATCGGCGCTTGGCCATCGAAGGCCATCCTGGTGGTGTGGGGGGCGCCGGGCTTCTGCCCGCCCCAGTGCGCGGGCCCGCTGAAGGTGGAGTGCTCCGGGCTCCTGGCTCCCGGGAGCGCTTGGGATTTCGTCGGCGCCCAGCTTCCCAACGCGGCCAAGAGCGGCATGGTCTTTAGCGCCCCGGCGGTGACCGCCCCCGACGGCTCCGGAGACGTTTTCGCCGATCGATTGTGCGAAGCCCTTTACCACGCCGTTGTCGGAGACTGCGATGGCTTCCGACGCTTCAAGAAGGCCTTCAATGAACTCGGGGTGTGGCAGTCGCCCTTCGGCCCCTTCGACTTTGGCGCCTATCCGGGGGCTGCCCTGGCGGTGGAAGTGGTGCGGAAATGCCCTGGGGACCTCGACCCGGGGGTGACCGTCACGGGTGGCTACGCCGGTCTGGCCGACGAGATGCTGGGAGCGTACGACCCGGTGTACGGCGGATACACCTTCTTCGCGCCCCTAGTACTCGCGGACCGTCGCGGTCGCACCAGTTGGCTGTACATTCAAAACGGCGGCATCGAGTGCAGCTCGGTCGAGATCTGGTTCAAGGCCCAAGGCGACTGCCTCCGGCCGGTTGTGTGCGACGTGCAGAGCCTGGCCCCTGGCGAGACGTACCAGTTTGAGGCCGCCAGCTGCGTTGGCCCCAACTGGGTGGGCAATGCTTGGGTCCGCGGGAGCCAGCCCCTATCGGTCGTGGTCGACGCGGTGGGGGCCGACTTGCTGGCCAGCTACCAAGCCAGCCCGGGGGAGCTCAAGTACTCCTTCGCCCAGCCGCCCCTCTTCAGTGCCGGCAGCCAAGTGCTCTTTGGTCCCCTGCTCTATAGCGAGTACCAGGGCTGGGACGCTACCGTCCACGTGCAGAACCTCTCCGCCGCAACGGCCGCCCGAGTAAAGGTGTACTTCCTTGACCGCGCCGGGGGGGTAGTGGCCACGGTGGTCGACTGGATCTGCCCCAACGGTAGCCAGGCCTTCGCCTTGCCGGTGATCGCGGCCCTGCCCGGCAGCTGGGTGGGGGCCCTGCGGATCGAGAGCCAGGACTGGTTCACCCCCGGCAATCCGCCGGTGGCGGCACCCAACGTCGCCGGCGTTATTCACATGGAGAAGTACGCCGACGTGGCTCGCACCCAGGCCCTCGAGGCCGTGGCGTACACTCTACTGCCTGAGCAGCGGACGCTACTCTGGCAGCTGGGCCTCGGCCGGGGCGGCCTGGAGTCCGGAGTGGGGCGCATTGGCATCCCAAGCTTCTTCAAGGATCGCGGCGCCACCGGCCTCACCACGGAGCTGGCCGTCGCCAACGTGGTGCCCAAGGCCGGCGCCACCGATTTTGCCATCCTGATTTACGACCAGAACGGCCTGGTGCAGAGCCTATGCGAGCGCCTCCCGGCCGGTTACGTCGAGTATCTCGACTTGGCCCGGGACCTGGCGTTGCTTCCGCCGGGGTTCAAGGGCAGCGCCGTCATCAGCGCGGTCCAGTGGGACCACCACGTGTTCGGACCAACCGGGGCCCTGGTGCGGGACCTGGTGGGCCTGGCGGCGGTCAAGATCGAGCGTAGCGGGACCGTGGCAGGTGTGGATGTACCGGGGGATGAGAGTGCGGCGATCGAGGGCTTTCCGGTTCTGGGCCCCTTCGCCTTTGCCGGGCCACCGGCTTCGTGCCCGGGCCTCGCCCCGGGGGCTCCGGGGGGCCCTCCTCCGCCAACGCCATTGCCGGTAGGGCCGCCAACGACGGCCCCCACTTCCGGACCACCAGGCCCGCCGCCCACGGCGCTGCCGCCGCCTCCGGTGCCGCCGCCGCCACCCCTCGGGTCGCCTTAGCCGGGAATGGGCGGCGGCGGAGGCTCCTCTCCACCCTGCCGACCCTGGTGGCTGCAGGCGGACTGAGCTCCCACCTTCCGGGCCTGGACCGTGAGCCCTCGTGGGGTTGACGCCGACCGCGCCGCCCCCTAGACTTCTGGGCCGCGATGTCCTCCGGGGTTGTGATGCCCTGGTGGGTCGTAGTGCTGGCGGGTTGCGATGTTGGTGGGTTGCGATGTCAGTGGGTTGCGATGTTAGTAACCGCCTGGAGACCCGAACAGCGTATCGTTCCCGGGTTCGGCGCGTCATAGCTCGCTGTAGCGGCCAGGCCCCTCGCCGTGGCCGCTTTGTGCGAGGGTCGCCCCTCGCGCCCTGCCTCGACTGATCGACGCTCGATACGACGCCGTTGGCCGCCCGGAACCTGAGTGGGCCGGGCCGCTGGGGGAACCGTGACCAAGAACGCTTGTGAGCCAACCCGCTCGACAGCTGATAGGTTGGTGCGCTTCGGCTTCGCCTCCGGCTTAGCCGTGGCCGCCGCTCTCACAACGGCGCCTCTGGCGTCGGTATTAGTGCCCCGGGCCAAGGCGTCATCTGGAATCGACCAGACTCCGCCCCTGGACGGCCAGTGGCGGAGCTACGTAAACGGCGACCGCATCAACCGGATCGCCAAGGATGGCAACACCCTGTGGGTGGCGGCCGACGGCGGCGGCCTCGTGCGCTGGGACTTGACGACCCAGACGTACACCCAGTACGTGGCTCCCCAGGATGGCTTGCTGTCCAACCAAGTGGGCGACGTGGTGGTAGACGACGACGGATTCGTGTGGCTGGCCACCGCCCGGGGGCTGTCGCGCCTTGATCCCCGGGACGGGGCCGTATGGAACGTTACACCAGAGAACACGCCGTCGATGCCGGCCCGGGTGGTCACAGCCCTAGCCCCCACCGGGGACGGCCGGCTGTGGGTCGGTTTCGCCCAAGAGTGGGACCCGAACGAGGAGGATCCCCGCAGCCGCCAACCGGGCACCTTCAAGCCGGGCGGCTTGGGGAGATTCGATCCCGTGGCCGGCACCTTCGACGCCGTCGTCCATGCCGATCTGCAAGGGGCCCCGGGGAGCGAGACGTACAAGGCGATCCCCTCCGAAAACGTGACCCGCCTGGCCACTGCGCCGGACGGGGTTCTGTGGGTTGGCACCAAGCGCTTCTTCGAATGGGACTCGGACTTCTGTCCGCCGGGGGATCAGTGCGGCAGCAACACCGGGTTCTGGGTCGCCGTCGGGGGCGGGCTGGCGGCCTTCGAGATCTTGGAGCCGCAGGAGCCGAAGGGCACTTGGCGCAACTGGAGCCCGGGAGACGCTGCCAGTTGTTATTCCAGCCACATCACCGACCTGGCTGTCGATCACGAGGGCCGGGTGTGGGTGGCTACCCTGGGCCGGGGCCTGCAGGTGATGCAGAACGGCATCAACGGCGGCGGCTGCAATGGAGGCCAGGTGTTCTATCAACGCCCTCGGGGCGGGTACGAGGGTGCCGTTGGTCTGCGGGGCAATCACGTATGGTCCGTGGCCATTGACGAGCAGGATCGGGTGTGGGCGGGCCACGCCGATGGCACCAACGACGGCATGGGCATTGCCGTCCTGGATCACAATCAGACTTTTTCCGACCCCAGTCGGCCGTGGGATCCGGGGAACACCGATGACTTGTGGTTGTTCCTGGACGTTGACGGTGCTCCGGGAGCTGCCGACGACATTGTGTCGGCGCTGTATGTGGCCGAGCCCGGCATGCGGCTCTTGGGGACCATCGACAATCGCAACGGCGACGGCGATGGGCTCCGGCAGTTCGACGAGCTTGGCAACTGGCAAAAGATGCGAACGGCGGACACGGGCATTCCCAGCAATAGAATAGCGGGCAGCGCAGTCGACCCCACCAATGGGGACCTTTGGTTTGCTTTCGAGACCCGAGGGGTGGCCCGATTCGATGGCACCGCGTGGACATCGTGGCGGGCATTTCAGGGCGGCGATCGGGTGGGCAGCGTCACCATGGATGTGGTCGCCGGACGGTGTTCGTCTGTCCGCGGCTCCTTTTCTCACACGGCGCGCTGCGCGTCCCACCGGCCGACGCCCAGCAGGCGACCTACGCCGGCCTGTCAACGTTCGACTACACCGACAAGGTGGCCTCCTGGCCCGTGGGGACCGGGCACCGGGGGCTGCACCTGCAAAGCTACTACATCGCCGGCGGGGGGCGGTCGGGGGGGGGACGGGCAGCGTCGGGCCGCGACGGTTTGTTGGTCGCTGT
>CAZXNP010000069.1:0-8398 GCA_964642035.1 uncultured Anaerolineales bacterium
GTGCCGGCCGGCCTCCGGTCCACGTCAGGGTTCGTCCGCGGGGTGGGCCGGGCGCCGTCGGCGATCCCCGATGGGGAGGCTCCGGGCGCGCCGGGCTCCGGGGTTGAGGAGGCCTCGCCACCCGTGCCGTCCGCCCATCGCAGCGGCGCCTGCATCACAATTCGCGTGCCTTGGCCGTGGCGACTCTCGATGCGGAGGACCCCTCCCAGGAGCTCGAGGCGCTCGTGCATGCCCAGCAGCCCGAGGCCACGCCCCCCCGACGTATCGCCCTCCACAGCTTGGTGATCGAAGCCGCAACCGTCATCTTCCACCTCCGCTTCGAGATGGGTGTCGCGTACCCGGATCTGGATCCGCACGCTGCTCGCCTGGGCGTGCTTGGCCACGTTCAGCAGCGACTCCTGGAGAACCCGATAACACGCCGTCTCGAGCTCCGGGGAGAGGCGTCGGCGGGGAATAGCCGCCTCCAAGTGGTAGGCTACCCCGAGGGACTTCAGTCGGCTCTCGGCGTACCAGCGCACGGCCGGCACGAGGCCCAGGTCGTCGAGGGTGGTAGGGCGCAGGTCGAAAATCAGATCGTAGGTCTGGTCAAGGCTGTTGGCGGCCAGCTCCTTCACATCTCTGAGCTGCGATTTCAGAGCGCCTTGTCCTTCCGTCAGGCCCCGCTCCGTGGCCTCGATCCCCATGGTGAGGGCCGTCAAGGCCTGGGCATACTGATCGTGCAACTCCCGGGCGATCCGGCGCCGCTCTTCCTCCTGGACCGCGATGAGCTTGCGAACTAACTGGCCTCGCAACGCCTCCTTGCGCTGCACCTCCCTGTACAGACGCGCATTCTCGACCGCCACGCCCACGTGATGCCCTATGGCGGGCAGGTGGCGCAGGGAGGCTTCGCCGCACTCTTGCTGGTCCGAGGCGCACACCAGGTTCATGACCCCAAGGACCCGCTCGCCTGAGCGCAGTGGCACCATGACGTGGCAACCGCCTGGGAGGTCGGCATCATGCCCCAACCGCGGGCACCGCGCGATTCGGTCGACTTCCGGCACGCTGCCTGTCACAAGGGCTTCCTGGCACGGACAGAGGGTGTTCGCCTCACCTGGCGGCTGGGCGAGATCCGGGGTCCGGCCCTGCTGAGCACCCAGGACTGTTCGCCCGGACCCCTCGAGGAGATACACCCAGCCTCCGGGCAAGCCCAGCTGCTCGAGGACCGATCCCAGGGCCGCGTCCAGCACTTCCTGCAGCTCCAGCGAACGGCCCACGGCGCTGGAAATGGCATTGAGCCCCGCGAGCTCTTCATTGCGGCGCACCAGGATGTCTCGGGAGGTGGCCAGGGCCGCGGTCATCTTGTCGAATGCCTCGCCGAGCTGTTGCACCTCCACGGTGCCCGACACCGGCGCCTTGCGGGTGAGGTCACCCTGAGCCACGGCCCTGGTGGCCCTCACGAGTTCCGACAACGGCCGCGCCAGGTACGATCCCAGTCCGACGGCGGCAACCGCCCCCAGGAGGGTTATGAAGGCCGTCAAAGTCAGCAGGCCCATAGTTTGGCGGTCGACTGCGGCCTGGACAGGGGACTCCAGCATGCCCACCCTCACCACGCCGCCGCTGCCCTCGGCCACGGGGACGACAATGTCGTACACGGTGCCGTCGGTGGTGGGTAGCCGCTCGACATGGTAAGGGGCCCCGGGCTCCGGGGAATTGGCCTCCAGGAGGCCGGGGGGAATCCCCTGCTCAAAGCTCGACACCAAGACCTCGCCGTCGGGGCCGAGGATAGTGACATAGCGCAGATCGGGATTGTTGACCAAGAAGTCGTTGACAACGGTGTAGAGGGCGTAGATGTCGCCCACCATCACCTTGTCGGCGTGCTGCACGGCAAGATCCCGGGCAATGGTGACCCCCCGCTTCTCGAGCTCAGCCCTGGCTATGCGGGTGAGATCCGCCCGGGCCCGAGCAGTGCCACCAAGGCCCAGCACCACCGTCAGCAGCACGATGATGGCGGCAATCCGCACCCTGAAGCTGCGCCAGCTCATCATGGCCCTCACGGGCGCTGCCGCACCGCCGCCCTCATGGCGCGCACGCTCTCGTAGTCGGCGGCATCCGACGGCAGGAATCGATCGACCCCGACTGCCTTCAGAATTCGTCGTCCCTCGGTAGTGGTGTCGAGATCCAGAAGAATTCGCCTGAGCCGACTCTTGAGCTCTAGGTCAAGCCTCGGATGGACCACGATCGGATTGATACCGTACGGCCCCCAGCGGGTGATGATGCGGGTCCGGCCCGCGGTGTCCATGCGGTCGTACACGAGGCTATCGACCGCCGCGGCGTCCACCAGCCCCTCGGCAACGGCCCGCACCGAGTTGTCGTGGCTATAGGTGAAAATGGTGCGCCGGAAGAAGCTCTCCGGCGTCTCGTGCATGCGCTTCAGGTAGTACACCGGCACGAGGCGCCCTGAATTGGAGAGGGGGTCCGAGAAGGCAAAGGTGCCGCCCCTCAGATCCGCAAGGGAGCGGGCGCTGCTGTCGGCCGGCACGATGAGGAAGGATCGGTAGACGGTCTCGCCGTTGATCTCGGGCACTACCAGCACTTCGAGGCCGAAGTCCTCCTGGCCCTCGAGGAACGCGTTTGTGCACACCACAGCCAGGGTGACTTCCCCGGCTCGAATCAAGTCGTTGATCTCGTCGTAGGTCTTGCCCTGGACCAACTCCGCGGGGCGATCCAGCTCGTTGCCGATATAGTCGGCCAAGGTGCGGTACATCGCCAGGGTGGCGCCCGGGGAGTACACAGGCGCCACGGCCAGGCGGATGGTGTCGGCTTGGCGCCACGCTGTGTCAGAGGCCGCGGCTGTGGGCGGGGCGGCCCGGAGGTCGATGGTCTGGCCGGCCGTGGCGGACGTGCACGCCACCAGAGTTATGGCCGCCGAAGTGATGGCCGCCGCGGGCGCTGCGAAGGGGGCCGTCGAAGGTAGCCTCACGGGTCCGTGATGGTGGTCATCCTGCTAGGGCTTCATCCTGTCACAGCCGGGTCGGAGCGCTGCCCCGCGATGTCCTGCACCAGGTAGCGAAGGAGGCGGCCGTGGACCTTGGGGTGCACTGCCATGGCCAGCAGCTGGCGGTACGGATAGGTGCCGGTGAACATGCCCCACAGGAGCCGGCAGAGGAGCCTCTGGTCCTCCGGCAGGGACTGTTCCGCCTCCACGGCCCGGAGATGGGGTGACGCCAGGCGGCTATGGTGCTTGAAGACCTCCGTGAAGCCGAAGAGAAACCGGCCGGCCAGGTTGTCGAGGGCGATGCCGCGGCACACCGGTCCGTAGCCCCGCCGGAAATCGGCGGCACTCAGTCCGCCATTCACCGCGGTGTCGGCGGCCCGTAGGCCGGTCCTGAAGGCGGCCCCAATTCCATTCTTGTACAAGTTCGTGATGCCGGCGTCGCCCACTGCAACGAAGCGGTCCGCGAATAGCGGGCGGCCAGCGCCAACCGCAACGTGGGGCCGGCAGCCGCAGGCCCGGGACGTGGCCCTCGGCAGTACCGCCTGGACCTGTGGAAGCTGGAGGAACCTCTGAAGGGCTCCGGGCCCGACATCCCCTCCAAGGAGCGACACGCTCACGCACGGCCCCTTGGGTACGAGGGTGCCGAAGGCGATCGAGTTGCCCTGGGGCAGGAACACGTGGACGCTTTTCCTGAGGACACCGTCGGACAGCCCTGTGTGGAGGCACACCTCTGTCTGGGCCATCTGGCGCCGTGGCGGCGGGCGGTACTTGAGCCCTGAGATGGGCAGGGCACGGCGATTCACCCCCGTCGCCAGGACCACGAGGTCGGCGGAATACTGCCTGCCACGGGCCGTTACCACAGGACGCGACGTCATCGACACGTGGTCGACTCGAGCCGACACGACCTCGGCGCCGGCAGTCCTAGCGGCGTCCAGGAGGAAGCCATCGAGGCTCACGTTCTTGCCCCACCCGCCGCTGTCCCGAGGGCCGTTCCCACGATACACGCTCACCACATCTCCCTGCCGGTCCGGCTGGGTGACCCTCACCTCCCCTGCCGCGGTGTGCAGGGTGTAGCTGCCGATTCTGGCCCGCACCACCCGGGGTGGCAGCTTGATTCCCACTGCCTCCAGGGCGGCCAGCTCCCTGACGGGGATGAGCCCGGCACACATGTTGCAGCCCCACGGCCCGGGCAGGCGGAAGTCCCTGGGTTCGAAGATGGTCACCTCGACCGGGAGCCCCGCTCGCCTCGTATGTTTGAGTAATCCCAGGGCGCACATGCTCCCCGCCGGACCCCCGCCGACGATCGCCACGTGGCTACCGGAGCGCAGTCTCATCGGGGCGCCGCCGGGAGGGATTGGGGGACTCGAGGATGTGATCAGCCGCTTGGTGCCCGCGGGGCCCGGGCCACCCACGTGATCAGGATCGCCAAGAAGGTTGCCCAAGCCCCGATGGCGGTGATCACGATCGCGCCTCCCATTCCCGGTTCGGTCAGGATCCTCGTGAGGGTAGCCATCAATGTCCTCCTGTGGGAAGCGGCGACACCAACTCCTGCCCGCCGCGATGACCGGTCGCCACGGCCGCGGCACCGACTCTGGACTCCCGCACCTCCCAGATGGAGATGATGGGGAACACCTTCAAGAACAGGGCGTAGATGAGGCCGAAGGCGGCGATCGCGGCGGCGGTGATCGTCCATTCCACCAAAGTGGGATGGTAAACGCCCCGGCCGAAGTAGAGCATGGGCTGCGTCTCGGTCGGCACGACGATCGTCAAGCGTTCGAGCCACATCCCGAGGTCCACGAGTAATGATGCCACGACTGCCCCCGCAATGACGCCACGTCTGAACAACGGCGTCAAGGACAGGCCGGCGTGGAGGATCAAGACGCTCAGGAGCCACGCTGTCCACGGCACCCCCGAGACGAGGGTCGCCTGGGCCGACCCGGGCTCAGTGCGCCACATGGCAAGGGCAACCGCCGCGGCCGCCGATCCCGTGGCCAGGGCGTAGCGTGGGCGAAACACCGGCAGGTGGAACCCCCGGGGTGCCGGCAAGTGGGGCAGAATCAGAATCACGAAGGCGAGGGTCATGGCAGCGATCATCGTCCAGAAAGCGCCGGCATATGGGCCGCTCCACTTGACGCCAAGCACGGCCATCTCGTGGGGTACGCCCCCGTAGCCGGTGGTGAGGTACTCGCTCGCGGTGAAGTAGAACCAGAGAGCATTGAAGACGAGCAAAAGAACCCCCAAGTACCGGAAGTGGATTACCTCCAGATAGCTTTCCAGGTGGAACGCCTTGCGAATGACCGCCATGGCCAGCAGCAACGTGGCGATGCCGGAGTAGATCGCTCCTATCACGAAGTATGGGCCGAAGATGGAGCTGTGCCACATTGGCTGAAGGGTCATCCCAAAGATCCACGACACGACCGTGTGCACCGAAATGGCCAAGGGTATTATCAATACGGCCATGACGCCGATGGCTTTCTCGAGGCGCCGGCGCTGCTCGGGGCCACCGTGCCAGCCCAGAGCCAGGAGGCGATACACCCTTCGGCGCCAGGAGGGCGTGGAGGCCGGCAGATCGTCCCTCAGAATCGCCAAGTCGGGGATCAAGGGTAGGTAGAGGTAGATGACGCTGCCTACGAAGTACATGCCTACCGACGTCACGTCCCACAGCAGGGGGGACTGGAAGCGTCCGTGGATCACCAAGTTGAGGAGTCGATCGGGGCGCCCCATGTCCGCCAGGATCTGGGTCCCGGCGATGATCAGGGCAATCACCGTTATCGCCTCGGCGGCCCGGGTGATGGGTCGGCGCCACTCCGCCCCGGCCAGTCGGAGGATGGCGCTGATGAGGGTGCCGGCGTGGCTGATACCGATGAAGAAGACGAAATTGCTGATGTAGAGACCCCAGTAGATCGGGCGGTTCATGCCGGTCACCCCGAGGCCCCCCGTCAGCTGGCTCCAATAGGCGTAGATGCCCGCTGCCACTACCGCCGAAAGGGCCGCGACGGTGAGCCAGTAGCCCCGGCCCGTGCTTAGCACCGGGGCCGTGAGGATGGGGTCGACTCGGTGCGGTTCGGGCTTCATGCCTCAGCCTCCTGACCATTCAGCGCCGGCACCGGCATGGCGCCGACTCGGGTGCGCACCTCCTCGATCTGCCGGGTATTCGGTCCTGGTGGGTGCATGCCGACGTAGTGGACCCCCGGTTCCGTGCCCAGTTCCTCCAGAAGGCTGAATGACTCCCTCGCCGCCAGCAGCTCTGACGCCTCGCTCGTCTCGTCGTCGAGATCGCCGAAGTGAAGCGCCTTCACGGGACAGTTCGCCACGCATGCCGGCTCCAGGCCCTGCTCCACCCGGTGGACGCAAAAAGTGCACTTCTCGGTTACGCCCTTGAAACGCCCGCCCCCGGCAATGAGGCGTTGTTCCGGTCCCTGGGGCTCATCCAGGGTCGGGTTCCGGTATGGCGGCACGACGCCCTTGGTCACCTCCTGGAGGTCTGGATCGCTCCAGTCAAGATAGTAGGCGTCCTGGGGTGGACGCCAGTTGAAGTAGTTCACCCCATAGGGGCACGCCACGGTGCAATAGCGGCAACCGATGCAGCGCTCAGCGTCTGTGGCGACCAGGCCATCGGGCCGCTTGTACCGGGCCCCCACGGGGCACACCTTGGCACATGGCGGGTGCTCGCAATGCTGGCACGGCCGCGGCATGAACCACACCCGAGTATTGGGGAACTCCCCTTCCTCGAATCGGAAGACATGCATCCACATGTTATCCGCCGGGGTGTTGTTCTCGACCTTGCAGGCCTCCATGCAGGCGCGGCAGCCCATGCAGCGATCCAAGTCGATCACCATGCCGTATCGAGGCATTGCTTTCCCTCCCGTTGTGTTGGGTAGCCGTCAGCGCCCGGGGGCGCTCTAAGCCTTGGTGACGCGCACCTTCACGTGAAATGACTGGTCGGCAGTGTTGGCCACATAGCCCTCGCCGGTAAAGAACAGGGCGTTGGGCGTTGGGCCTTGGCGCTTGGCCCAGGGGTGGCGGTTCACGCCACCGAAGTGGTGGGGCATGGCCACCGTGTCCGGCCGTATGCCCTCGCGCAAGGCGGCCTTGGTTCGGGCCCGCCGGGTTTCGCCGGTGACGGCGTTGTGCGACTCGATCCAAACGTCGTCGCCATCGGCTATTCCCAGGCGCCGGGCAGTGACTGGGTTGATGTCAAGGCACTGGCCGTCGGTGAGCTCGGCCAGCAGAGGAATCTGGGATGCCCGAGACTGCTTGAACTCAATCTTCTTGTATGAAATCAGGTGCAGGTTGTAGCGGGAGGGGGACTCGTTCATCGTCGGGGACCGCCATGTGGGCAGGGGCGTGTAGTCTCGCCAATACGTCTTGTCGACGCCCCGGGCTCGCATCTGGCCCTGGTACCTCAGAAGAGACTCACCGTATAGGCGGTGGCGGATTCCGCCGAAGGGCGGCTCAGCCGCGTAGCCATATGCGGCTGCGGGGGGCAGGGGGCCATCGACCTTAACGCCGTGGTCTTCGAAGTAAGAAACCCCTTCGGCTATCCCTGCGTTCTTGGCCCAGCGGTCATATATGCCGCGGACGGACGGCTTACGATCGAGGGGCAGGGCATGGTCGGCGTCGAGGCCCAATGCCTTGTTCAAGTGCGCCAGGTAGCCGTCCTCGCCGAGAAGATCGCCGGTCTTCTCGCAGAGGTCCATGTAGATGTCGATCTCGCCTCTGGACTCGAAGAGGGGCTGGATGGGCGGCACCCGTAGGGCAGTTGCGGCCGTGTATTGGTCGGAGGCATTGAAGGGGCCCTCGTACTTCTCGATAGTGGCCGCCGGAAGCACGACGTCGGCATAGTAGTCGGCGGTGCGGGACAACCACGGATCCACGACGGCCACGAACTTCATGGTCTCTAGAGCCGCCGCCACAGTCTTCTGATCCGGGTATGCCACCAGAGGATTCGTCATGTGGATTAGCAGCACCTCTGGTGTGTAGTCCACGCCATATCTCTCGGGCTCGAGGATCACCTTCGCCACGAGGGACGAGTTGTTGCTGTTGATCGGGAAGTAGTGGCTGTGGGCCAGGGTGACATCGTATGGCGGTTCGGCGATGTCGATGTTGTCGAGCTTGCTGAAGTTGCTGTGGACCTTCCACGTCAGGTCAGTGCGCTGCCCTCCGGCGGCGCCAACGGCGCCCAGGAGCATCTCCAACAGGAGCATCGCTCGGACGTTCTGGAAGCCGAGCTCCTGTTGCGTGACGTGGTAGGCCATGATCGCCACGGGCCGCAGCGGCAGCTCCACTCCGTCCACTGTCACGGAGGTCCCGATTCCGGCGTTGGCAGCGATGTCATTTGCCAAGGTCGCGACCTGGTCTTCGGGAATGCCGCAGACGCTGGGCGGCCAGCCGGGGGGGGAGGGGTGGCGATGGTCTTTGAGG
>CAZXNP010000070.1:0-8388 GCA_964642035.1 uncultured Anaerolineales bacterium
GCGCCGTTGGCGCCGCCAGCGCCATGGCCGGCCCGGAGGCATCGCCTCTGGATGTGCCCGTTGGAGGCAAGGTGGCCACGGAGAATGCCTGCTACGTGCGGCTGCCCGACATGCCGGAGCCCCGGTACGGCGGCTTTGGGGCCTACAACGAGCTAACCGGAGTCCTCGCCTTTGCCGGCGGCGCCGTCAAGCAGTCCGGCGAGAACACCGAGGCCCACTTCGAGATGTACGCCATCAAACTCGATGGTGACGATGCCAAGTGGAAGACCGTCAACTACAGCGACAATGTGGGCTACACCCGCGACTTCGACAAGGGCTGCCGCGAGATGGCCACCGTCCGCCTGAGCGACACAAACTGGCTGTCGGTGATGGGCAAGGACGGCTGCGACAACGGCGCCTTCGACCCTGACAAGAAGAAGGGCGGTGACTTCAAGGAGCTCACCGTCGGCGACACCACATCGTCCGTCAGGTGGGTGCCGAATAGTGGGCTCCAACGCCTCACCGGCGAGCTCACCGCCGCCAAGGGCAAGTTGGCCCGGAGCTTCGCCGTCTACGACACGGAGCGCGACCGGGTGGTCTTCGGCCAAGGCACCTTTGACGACGAGAAGGATCAGCTGACCCAGGACGAGATCTACGAGGCCAACAAGGTGGGCAGCAAGTGGCAATTGCGCGAGCTGCGGCCGAAGGGGCCGGTGCCCTACCATCGCTTCAGCACCTGCGGCGCCTACGTCTACGACAAGGACACCGGGGTGGACGGTGCCCTCGTCCTGGGCGGCCAGCAGGGCGGCCAGGTGGACACCACGTCCTTCAAGGAAGTCTGGTGGCTGGACTTCGCCGGGGGTGCCGACGGGGAGTGGAGCGACGTCACTAGCCGCTTCGCCAACATGGACGCCCTCGGTTACCGCCGCGGAGGCGCCTGCGCCTACGATCCCGACGGCAAGTACTTCTATTCGTGGATGGGCCGGGCCGACAAGAGCGTCCCGGACGGCGCGAAGCGGTCGGCCGGCGTGTGGCGGGTGAGCCTGGCCGATCTGGCCGACAAGGCCAAGCCCATGACTTGGGAGCGCTTGGGTAAGGACGACTTGACGGCCGAGGGAGTCAACGGCCGGCGCCTGATCCCATCCGTCTTCGACTACGCCAACAAGCGCATGTTCGCCATGGGCGGCCGCAATGGCCTCGATGAGTACAAGGACGTGTGGGCCATCTACCCGGACGTGACCGGCGCCGCGTGCCAGAACCTGGACCCGTACGCGCCGTATCGGCCCTCGGTGCCCCCGACGGCCACCACGGGACCCACCAAGGTGCCCCCCACCCCCGGCGCGGGCCCCACGGGCCAGCCCTGGCAGCCCGCGGCCCCGAATCCCCAGCCCTGCGATCAGATAACGAGCCGGGTGCCCAACGCGGTCATCGCCCAGGCCCTGGCGTCGAAGGGCACGGATCCGTCCGACTTCCTGCTGTGCAACCCGGGTTTGCCCATCAGCCCCTACAACCACTACCGCGACCGGTTGAGCCTGCAGGACCTCGGCAAGAACTACCACCCCGTGTTCAACCCGGTGCAGTGGAAGTGCGGGTGCCCATAGGGCGTGAGCGGGTGACGTGATGCTCACCATCTAACCCATCCCGTGGGTGGAGCGGGGGGTCTCCGGAAACGGAGGCCCCCCGCGGCCTTTTTGGCGTACCCCCTGCGTCGGGCTTTCCCCGACTTGGCCCCGGTCCAGAAGAGGCGAAAGCCCGACAGGCACCGGGGATTTGCCCTCTACCGGTGGCAGCCCAGGAAGGGCAGGCTATTGCCACGCGGATGGGCAATGAACCAGGAGCCCTCCGGCGCACCGACTGGGCGCAGACCACGACCGTGCCGGCTGCCGCGGCGGCTGGCTAGGAGGCGACGACGGTGTCCAACCTGCTTGAGCAAACCAACGTGGTGCAACGGATGCAAGGGGAGATTCAGCGGGCCCTGGAGAAGCAGCCGGCGGATCGGCGCTGGGCCATGGTGATCGACTTGCGGAAGTGCGTGGGCTGCCACGCTTGCACGGTGAGCTGCGTGGCGGAGAACAAGCTGCCCCCGGGAGTCGTGTATCGGCCCGTCCTGGAGGAAGAGGTCGGCACATACCCCAACGTCACGCGGCGCTTCATTCCCCGGCCCTGCATGCAATGCTCGAACCCCCCTTGCGTGCCCGTGTGCCCCGTGGGCGCCACGTGGAAGCGCGGCGACGGCATCGTCACCATCGACTACGATCAGTGTATTGGCTGCCGGTATTGCCTGACCGCCTGCCCGTACTCGGCTCGGACCTTTGATGCGGGGCACACCTACACCGATGGCACGCCCCAGCAAATGGCCTACGAGCTGCTAGCCAACTTCGAGTACGGCGACGGCCGGGCGCGGCAGCCGGACGGCGACGAGTCGCCCATCGGTAACGCCCGGAAGTGCCATTTTTGCATACACCGTATCGAGGAAGGGCAGCTGCCGGCATGCGTTACAACCTGCATGGGGGTCGCCAACTATTTCGGCGACGCCAACGACCCCACCAGCCTTGTCAGCGAGCTGATCGCCCTACCAAATGCGATCCAGCTCAAGGCGGAGATGGGTACCGACCCCAACGTGCATTACCTCTTGTAGCTCGAGGGCTCCTTCGGAAGGGAGGTAGGTGAATGAACAGGATTGCCGAGCGCCTCGCATGGCTCGTGGCGGTGGTCGGATTCATCGTCGGCTCCGTCGGCCTCTACCAGCGGCTCACCGCCGGTCACGCCCTCGCGGACTACGGCTCCTACGTACCCTGGGGCCTGTGGGTCGCGGCGTACATTTACTTCGTCGGCATCTCGGCCGGGGCATTTCTGCTGTCTACCCTGGTGTATGTCTTCGGCGTCCAACGGCTGGAGAAGATAGGCAAGCTCGCCCTCTTCACCGCCTTGGTGACCCTGGTGGCGGCCATGCTCCTGATTTGGATGGATCTCGGTCATCCGGAGCGGGCATGGCGGCTGATGCTGCGCACCAACTTCCGCAGCGTCATGGGCTGGATGGCGTGGCTGTACAGCGCCTACTTCGTGGTCCTCGCCCTGGAGCTGTGGTTCGCCATGCGCCGCGACCTGGTGGCCTGCGGCCAGGCCCCGGGCATCAGGGGCTCGCTGTGCCGGGCGCTGGCCTTCGGCCGCCGCGGGGTCTCGCCGTCCGACATCGCGAGGGACCGGCGATGGCTGAAGATCCTCGGCTCCGTGGGGGTGCCCCTGGCGATTCTCTTCCACGGCGGCGTTGGCGCCCTGTTTGGCGTCATCGGGGCCCGGCCGTACTGGAGCGGCGGCCTCACCCCAATAACCTTCCTGGTTGGGGCCCTGGTGTCCGGAGGCGCCCTCCTGGCCTTCGTCACCGCCTTCTGGGGCCCGGACCGGGGCAGCCCGGAGCATCGGAACCTTGTCGCCTTCCTCGGCCAGATCGTTCTCGGCCTCCTGGCCTTCGATCTGCTCCTCGAGTGGGCGGAGTACTCCACCGGCTTGTACTCGGCGGTGCCCTCCGAGGCGGAGGCCCTGCGCATCGTGCTCTTCGGCCAGTTCTGGTGGGTCTTCTGGGTAGTGCACCTGGTTGTCGGCGCGGTGATCCCCCTGGGCTTGCTGGCCTTCCGCGGCCGCTCGGTGGGCTCCGTGGCTACCGCCGGGGCGCTAGTCGCCACCACCTTCTTGGCGGTGAGGCTGAACATTGTGGTGCCGGGCCTGGCAGTGGAGGAGATGCGGGGCCTCAGCGAGGCCTTCTCCGGCCCGGGCCTCACCTTCGAGTACTTCCCAAGCTCGATGGAGTGGCTGTTCTTCGTCTGGGTTGCCAGCTCCGCCGGACTGCTGTTCTTGGCCGGCTATAGCTTGCTGCCCATCGTGCGCTCAACGGAGGTGCCCTCATGACGGACAGGATTGACCAGGGACCCAGCTCCCCGATGAACCCGGATCTCACTCGCCGCGAGTTCGTGAAGACGTCGGCCTTTGTCGGCGGTGCCGCGGCCATGGCCGGCTCCGTGCCGTGGGCGGTGGGCCGGGCCAACGGGTCGGCTCGGTCGGACGAGCTAGGGCGGGCCGCCGCCGCCGAGTACCCGCTCAACCACCCGGAGAGCACCATCTACAGCGTGTGCCTCAACTGCCACACGGCCTGCAACCTCAAGGCCAAGATTCAAGACGGTATCGTGGTGAAGGTGGACGGCAATCCGTACAGCCCCATGAACCTGGCGCCGCACTTGGACGAGGCCACCCCCATCGCCGACGCCGCCGCCGTCGACGGCAAGCTGTGCCCCAAGGGCCAGGCCGCCGTCCAGGTGCTGTACGATCCGTACCGGTTGCGCAAGGTCCTCAAGCGCAAGCCGGGCACCGGCCGGGGCGAGGGGAAGTGGGTAACTGTCGAGTGGGACCAGTTCATCGATGAGGTCGTAGGCGGTGGCGACCTCTTCGGCGAGGGCCACGTGGACGGCTTCGATGCCATCTACAAGCTCCGGGACCCCGGCGTGGCCAAGGAGATGGCCGCCGACGCCGCCGCGGTGGCCAAGGGCGACCTGACGGTTCAGCGCTTCAACGTGAGGCACCGGGCCAACCTCGATGTGCTCATCGACCCGGACCACCCGGACCTCGGACCCATCAATAACCAGTTCGTGTTCCTGGGGGGGCGGGTGGAGCATGGCCGCAAGGAGCTGGCCAAGCGCTTTACCTACTCCGGCCTCGGCTCCACGAACTTCTACCTGCATACCACCATTTGCGAGCAGAGCCACCACATCGCCTACAACGAGATGACCTTGGATCTGGCCGCCGGCAAGGGCAAGAGCCACATGAAGCCAGACTTCCTGGCCAGCGAGTTCGTCATCTTCTTCGGCACCGGCGCCTTCGAGGCCAACTTCGGGCCCACGCTCTTGACCGAGATGGTCACCGACTCCCTGGTGCGCCGCAACTTCCGGTATGCCGTCGTGGACCCGCGCCTCAGCAAGACCGCCGCCAAGGCCTGGAAGTGGGTGCCCATCAAGCCGGGAACCGATGCGTCCCTGGCCCTGGGGATGATCAGCTGGATCCTCGAGAACGATCGCTACGACAAGGCCTACCTGGAGGCGCCCAGCAACGCCGCGGCCAAGGCCGCCGGGGAGGTCAGCTCCACAGATGCCACCCACCTGGTGCGCCTTGACGACAATCTGCTAGTGACGCCGGAGGACGCGGGCCTCGAGGTACCCGTCGGCGAAGACGGCGAGGCGCAGAAGCACGTGTTCGTCGTGATGACGGACGAGGGCCCGGCCCTGAGCACCGAGGCCCGGGTGGGGCGCCTCGAGGGCTCTTTCCGGGTGAACGGCATTGCCGTGAAGCCGGTCCTGCAGATGTTGAAGGACCGGGCCCAGGAGAAGACCCTGGCGGAGTATGCCGCCGCGGCGGGGGTCAGCGAGGCGGACATCGTCACCTTGGCCGAGGAGTTCACCGCCCACGGCAAGAAGGCCGCCGCCGAGCTCTACCGCGGGCCGGTTCAGCACACGAACGGCTACTACAACGCCCAGGCGATAATCACCCTCAACGTGCTCGTCGGCAACGTGAATCACCGGGGTGGCCTCACCACCGGTGGTAGCCACTGGCACGAGGACGGCTCCAAGGCCGGGGCGCCCTTCCCGAAGGCCGTTGTCACGTCGGCGTCGGGGGGGCTGAAGGCCTTCGGCATCCACCTCAACCGCGAGAAGGCCACCTACGAGAAGAGCACCCTCTTCGACGGCTATCCCGCCCAGCGACCGTGGTACCCCTTCACCAGCGAGCTGTACCAGAACGTGATTCCGAGCGCGGCGGCGGGGTATCCATACCCGATCAAGATTCTCTTCACCGTCAAGGGCACTCCGGTGTTCGCCTCGCCGGCCGGGCACAAGCAGATCGACATGCTCCGGGACACCAATAAGATCCCGTTGTACATCGCCTGTGACATCGTCGTGGGCGAGACGTCGATGTACGCCGACTACATCCTGCCCGATCTGACCTTCCTGGAGCGCTGGGGCGCTCCCCACATCACCCCTGCCATTCTGACGACGGCGAGCAAGACCCGTCAGCCCGTGGCCGCGCCTCTGACGGAGATCGTGACCGTCGACGGCGAGGAGATGCCGGCGAGCATGGATGCCTTCGTGATCGCCGTCGGCAAGGCCCTTGGGTTGGCCGGCTTCGGCCCCGACGCCCTGGGCAAGGGTTTCCCCCTCGATCGCCCGGAGCAGTACTACTTGGCGATGTTCGCCAACCTCGCCTTCGGCGACAAGGAGGACGGCTCCCAGACCCTCGCCGCCGCCGACGAGGAGGAGATGCGCGCTTTCCAGGCGGCCCGCAGCCACCTGCCGCCGGCGGTCTTCGACGAGGATGTGTGGCGGGCTGCCGTGCCACGGCAGCTGTGGGGGCCCGTGGTGTACCTGTTGAACCGCGGCGGGCGCTACAATGCCGCTGGCACAGCGTACAAAGACGACTGGATCGCCAAGCAGTGGCACGGCACCTGGCACCTATTCGTGGAGCGGGTCGCCAAGGCCAAGAACAGCATGACGGGGGCCCGGTTCGACGGCTTGCCTCGGGCCCAGGCGGTAGCCGACGCCCTGGGCCAGGAGGTGGTCGACGCCGACTACGACCTGACCCTGATCACCTACAAGGAGATCACCGGTGGCCAGAGCCGCACCCACGCGGCACCGTGGATCCAGACGGCGGTGATGAAGGAGAACTTCATCCTCCTCAACCGCGCCGATGCCGAGGCCCGGGGTCTGGCCGACGGTGATCGGGCCCGGGTGGTGTCGGCCAGTCTGCCGGACGCCAGCGTGGGCCTTGGGGACGGCCGGGTATACGAGGTGGCGGGCCGGGTGAAGGCCGTGGAGGGGATCAGGCCCGGCACGGCGGCCGTGTCGTGGAGTTACGGCAACTGGGCCTACGGCTCCAACGACGTGGAGGTCGATGGCGAGGTCGTGGTTGGGGACCGGCGCCGGGCCACCGGCCTGGTGCCCAACCCGGCCATGCGGGTCGACGATGTTCTCGGTGACGTGTGCCTGACGGACCCCATCGGCGGCAGCGCCAGCTTCTTCGACACCCGGGTCCGCGTCGAGAAGGTCTAGATCACCCAGGGGCCAGATTTCCAGCCGCCCCGGCCTTGGGCCATCATGGCCGGGATGATGGAACCCTTTGGCGAGGCCGTGGCCGTTGAGGCCAAGCGGTGTCTGAACGAGCGCCACCGGGCGGCCGGGTGCCGCCTGTGCTCCGCGGCCTGCCCGGTGGACGCCTTGGCCTTCGGCGACTCCCACCCGGACGTCGACGTGGGGGCCTGCGTGGCCTGCGGGGCGTGCGTGGCCGTGTGCCCCACGGATGCCCTGACCCCGGCGACGCCCTGGGCTCCGTGGCGCCCCGCTGGTGGCGACGGGGAGGGGAACACGGCCATCGCTATGGCCTGCCCCGTCAACGCCGCCCCCGGGGAGGTGCCTGCCCCCGTCGAGGCCGCCCACCGCCACGACCGCTGCCTTGCTAGCCTCGGCCTCGATCGACTCCTGGCCTTCACCGCCGGCGGCCACCGGGACGTGTGGCTGGACGATCGGCCTTGTGGAGAGTGCCCCATCGGCGCCACCCGCCGGGTGTTTGCCGGCCACGCCCTTGCCGCCAACAGCCTGCTGGCGGCCTTTGGTGCCCCGGGACGGGTGGCCCTGGTGAGCGAGGAGCCCGCCGGCAGCTACGACCCCGTGGCCGTCGTGGAGGTGGGGGCGGAGCCGGTGTCCCGGCGCAGTCTATTCCGGTCCCTGGGCCTGGCCGGGGGCCGGATCATGGCCGAGGCCCTGGCCCGGCGGGTGGGGGCCCGGGAGGACCGACCCAAGCCCGTGGCCCAGCGGCTTCCCCACTTCCTGCCCGCTTCCCGGCGCCGGCTCTTCGCCCAGCTCCGGAGGCTGGCCCGGTTCGCCGAGGACCAGGAGTCGCCGCCGGAGAGGCCGGTGGCCGCCGGCGCCTTGCCCTTCTGTGCCGTGGTGGTGGACGTGGCGGCCTGCTCCGCCTGCGGCCTGTGCGCTCGCTTCTGCCCTACCGGTGCCCTGGACTTCGAGGTTAGCCAGGGGGAGTACCGCCTCACCTTCGCCGCGGCCCCCTGCCTGGACTGCGACATCTGTCGGGTGGCATGTCCCGAGGAGGCCGTGGGCTTCGAGGACACGCTGTCAGGGGCCGAGCTGGTGAAGGTGAGGCGCCGGACCGTCGCCCGGGGACCGGTGGCACCCTGCGAGGGCTGCGGCGAAACCGCCGCCATGGGCGCCGAGGCGACCCTCTGCTACACGTGCCGGCGCACGGGAGGTGCGTCGCCTTACGACGATGGCGGCCGCCTCATGGCCGATGGCCTCCGGCGCATCTCGGCCCCGGCAGACGAATGACTTCGAGGCGCGCCCGGTGTCGTCGTGCTGGCCG
>CAZXNP010000071.1:0-8385 GCA_964642035.1 uncultured Anaerolineales bacterium
TCGAAACCGGCCGGGCCCTCGCCTCCGGGGAGACAACCTCCCCCCAGGTGGTGGTGGCCCTCCTGGAGCGCATCGCGGCGCTCAACCCCCAGCTCAACGCCCTAATCACGGTGATGGCCGATGCAGCCCAAGAGGGCGCGGCGGCAGCCCACCGGCGCCGGGCAACGGGGGCCACCCGGGGTCCCCTCGACGGCGTGCCGGTGGTCCTCAAGGACCTCTTCGATGTGGCCGGAGTCCCCACCACGGCGGGCAGCGTCCTACGGGCCCAGGCAGTGGCCGAGGCCGACTCGGCGGTAGCATCGCGCTTGAGGGCCGCTGGGGCAGTGATTCTGGGAAAGAGCCACACCCACGAGTGGGCTCTGGGCACCACTTCCAACAACCCTCATTTCGGGCCGGCTCGCAACCCGTGGGACACCGATCGCATCCCCGGGGGTTCATCGGGGGGCAATGCAGCAGGCCTAGCGGCCCGGCTCTTCGCCGGGGCCGTGGGCTCCGATACCGGCGGATCGGTGCGGATTCCGGCAGCCCTGTGCGGCGTCGTGGGCTTGAAGCCGACACGGGGCCTCGTGAGCCTCCGGGGAGTGGTGCCCCTGTCGTGGTCCCTGGACCACGCCGGGCCCATGACCCGCACCGCCGAGGACGCGGCCCTCCTGTTGGACGCCATCGGGGGCTTTGACGTCGCCGACCCGGCGAGCCGCAAGGCGCCGGAGGGTCCGCCCGTGGCCTCCGGACTCAGCAGCGACCCCCGGGGCCTCACCATCGGCATGCCGGCAGACTACTTCTGGGAGGAACTGCATCCGGAGGTTGCCGCCCTCTGCCGCGAGGCCGTTGCGGTCCTGGGGGACGCCGGAGCGCAAATAGTGGAGGTGCCGTCATTGGGCTGGCGGGATGCCCCTCGGGCCAACGGCCGGATTCTCCTGGCCGACGCCGCCGCGTACCACCAGGCCACCTTGGCGGAAGACGCGGCTGCCTATGGGGCGGACGTTCGCGCTCGCCTGGAGACGGGCCTGGGCCTGGCGGGGGTCGACGTGGCCCGGGCCCGGCGGGAAATGGACGTGTGGCGCAGGCGCCTGGAGGGTCTATTCGGCGGCGTGGATCTGCTGGCCACCCCCACCACTGGCACCACGGCGGAGCCCATAGCCGGCATCGAGGGAGTGGCCGCCGCCGCCAGCCTGACGGCCCGGACTTCGCCCTTCAACCTAACGGGCGTCCCCGCCGTGTCGGTGCCCTGCGGCTTCACCACTGCGGGATTGCCCGTGGGCCTGCAGCTGGTGGGCCGGTGGTGGGAGGAGGCGACGGTGCTCCGGGGGGCGGTAGCCTATCAAGCTGTCACCGACTGGCATCTGCGGGTGCCGCCGGTGGCGGCAGTGAAACCCGCCCAGGCGCGGCGGGAGTAGCCGGCTAGACCCTTGGTCCTTCGGCCACCAGGTCCCGGAGCTACACCCCGGCGCGAATCTGCTGTTTCCGAACCGGCACGACGCGGCCGAGAATGGTCCCTTGGGCCGTGCCGGTGGCCGTCACCAGCGCCTCATGCCCGGGGCTCGGCGGCAGCCAGGCCTTCCCACTCGGACAACAAGTCAGCTACCGCTGCCTCCGTCGCCGCGTACTCTTCGCCAAGGGCGGCAATTCGCTCCACGTCCCGGGCTGAGGTGGCGGCCTCGAGGGCGTCCATGAGGCCGGCCAGGTGCGCCTCTTTGGCCTCGATTGCCGCCTCCACGGCCTCTCGCCGAGCCGACAGGCGCCGCCCCTCCCGCTGCCGCGACTTCTGACCGGCTCTCCGGGCGGGTCCGCCCTTGGCGCGTGAAGACTTGGTGGTGTCTTTGGCTTCCTCCCGGCGCGAGGCGACGGCGGCCCGATACTCATCGTATCCGGTGCTGTAACGCTCCAGGGCGCCGCCCTCGATGGCCCACACCTCGTCGCACAGGCCTCGAAGGAGGTAGCGGTCGTGGGATACCACGAGCAGGGTGCCGTCGCCGCCGGAGAGGGCGGCTTGCAGAACCTCCTGGGAATCCAGGTCCAAGTGATTTGTGGGCTCGTCCAACAGGAGCAGGTTCGCCCCGCGGAGGGACAGGATCGCCAGGGCCACCCTGGCCCGTTCCCCACCGCTGAGGGCGTCCACGGGCTTGAATGCATCGTCGCCGCCGAAGCCGTAGCGGGCCAGGAAGCTGCGACCCTGGGCTGGGAGCATGTCACCGGCGGCCAGGATGTGTTCCAGGGCGGTCTCGCCCGGGGTGAGGCCGGAATGGTCCTGGGCGAAGTAGCCCACGACGGCGCCGCCCCCCAGCTGGACCTGGCCCGCCAGGGGCGGTATCTCGCCGGCGATGGTGCGAAGTAGCGCCGTCTTGCCGACGCCGTTGGGGCCGGTGATGGCCACTCTTGCGCCCCGCATGACCTCCACGTCGTCGCACTGCACCAAGGGAACGTCGGCGCTGTAGCCAGCCACGAGGCCGCGCAAGGCCAAGGCCCGGTCGCCACCCCTGGGGCCCGCCCGGAACCGGAGGTCCGGCTTTCGCCTCGACCGGGGAGCCTCCAGGCGCTCGACCCGTGCCAGCCGGGTCCGTCGGCCCCGGGCCTGGCGGCTGTTTTGGCCGGATATGTTGCGCCTGATGTAGTCCTCGGTTCTTTCGATGTCCCGGCGCTGGCGTTCGGCGGCGGCCCGGCGCTCATCACGACGCTGGGCGCGCTGAGCGGCAAAGGCTGTGTAGTTGCCGCGGTAGGCATCGATGCCCGCCGGTCCGAGCTCCCACACCTTGGCCGCCACGGCGTCGAGGAAGGACCTGTCATGGGCCACCACCACCACCGCCGACGACGAGGTCTTGAGGTTGGACTCGAGCCACTCCATGGCCTCGACATCGAGGTGATTCGTGGGTTCGTCCAGGAGTAGAACCTCCGGCTCCTCCAAGATCAGCCGGGCCAGCATGGCCCGGGTGCGCTGGCCGCCGCTGAATTCACCCAGGCGCCGGTGGTAGTCGTCCTCGGTAAAGCCCATGCCCGATAGGGCGCGGCGAATGCGCTGCTCGTAGTCGTAGCCACCTTGCCGCTCGTACTCCACTTGCAGTTTCTCGTAGAGCCGGGCGGCCTGGGCCCCGGCGGCTGCGTCGGCCATGGCGGCCTCCAAGCTCCTCAGGCGCTGGCCCAGGTCCTCGAGGGCGGCGAAGGGGCGGTGAGCTTCCTCCCACAGGGTTCGGCCATCCGGGAACGTGGGGTCCTGGGGCAGATAGGCAATGCCGGCGCCCTTGGCCCGGTGAACACTCCCGGCGGCGGGCGGGTCGATTCCGGCCAGGATCCGCAGCAGGCTCGTCTTGCCGCAGCCGTTGGGGCCCACCAGGGCGATACGGCTTCCCGCATCGACGGCCAGGGACACGTCGCGGAACACATCTTGGGCCCCGTACCGGACGGCCAGCCCGGAGGCGGTTATGAGGGACACGGCGGCTCCCGAAGTCTCGATGTTGCCATGGCGCCAGCCCTGGCCAGCCACGGTCGGTCGGCGCCTCGTGCCTCGCGAGGGGCGGCTGGCGGCCCGGGGCGCCGGTGAGTCTATAATGGAGTGTCCTGGTGATCTCTGCCTAGGCCGAGGCGCAACCGCTGTCGTCAGAGATGCGTAAGATCGCCGGCTCCATGACCATCGGGGCGGCGGAACACCTACCCAGTTTAGACGAAAGGAGAGGCGATGCCTGCCCACGATGATCCTCGCGCGCAACTGCCCGAGGCGTTCATGGACCTGTTCGAGAAGCGAGCCCTGGGCCACCTGGCAACGGTGATGGCCGACGGGACGCCCCATGTGACCCCAGTGTGGGTCGACACCGACGGTAACTCGGTCCTTGTCAACAGTGCCGAGGGTCGGGTGAAGGTCAAGAACATGCAGGACCGCCCAGTGGCGGGCATCGAGATTCTCGACCCCGACAACGTCCAGAGGTACCTATCGGTTCGCGGCCGAGTGATCAAGATGGACGCGGGTGAGGAGGCCGAGGCCCACATTCACAAGCTGGCTCGCAGGTACACGGACTTCGATCGGTATCCGGACGAGTGGCGAGGGCCAGGAGAGCAGCGGGTCCTGTTTCGAATCGAGCCGAGCCACGTCTTTGGCTTCGACCCCTTCGCCCAGGGCTGACGCACCAGACACCCTTGCCGCACCGTCCGCGATACGGGCTGCGAACAAACGTTCACCTGGCCTATCCGCGACAATCGACCTCCGGCTCTGACGAGGTGACACCCATGGCATTCCCTTACCGGTCCCAGAGTGGCTCGCGTTTCTTTGCCGCCGGGCCCCGCGGCAGGTTCTTCGGCGCCCTGGCCATGGCCGCAGGACTCCTGGCCAGCGCCGCCGTCGCCCTGGATTGGTCTGGCGGACCCACTGCCCAGGCGCAAGTCGGCCAGGTGGTAGCCCAGGCCCCGGAGGCGTACACCCTCGTGGATCGGTGGGTAGGGCGGCCCGTCACGGTGCCGGCCGGGTTCGTGCGTGAGCCGGGGGGAGTGGCCGTGGCCGAGGACGGAGCCGTGTACCTCACCGACGTGGCCCGCGGCCAGGTCCACGTGTTTGACGGAGTGGGTTGGACGCTAACCTGGGGCGGGTCCGGCCCTGGCAAGATGGGTCATCCCCACGGTGTTGCCGTGGTGGGCGATCGGGTATACGTGGCCGACACCGATGGGGCCCGGGTGGCCGTGTTCGATCGTCAGGGCAACTTCGTGTCGGAGTGGCTGGGGGTGGGCCGGCCATGGGGCCTGGCCGCCATGGGGGACGATCGCCTTCTCGTTTCCGACAATGCCGGTGACAGGCTCTTGGTCGTCGATCTCCTCGGGCGGGTACGAACTGTCCTGGGCGGGGCCGGGGCGGCTGACCCCTTGTCCGGGCCCAAGGGTGTGGCGGCCTGGCCTGACGGCGAGGTGGCGGTGCTGGATGCCGGTCACCGGCGGGTGGCGGTGTGGGCTCGGGACGGGACCCTGCTCCGGGAATTCCCCAACGCGTCCCAGCTGCCCCTCATGGATGTTGGCGCCCTGGGCAATGACGGGCTGCTCGTGGCTGGGCTGAGGAGCCTCACCCACTACAATCGGACCTCTGGCGCTGCCCTGGGAAGCAACAGGGCCCCGGTGCCGGGCGGCTTTGCCGCCGTGGCTGCCACCGCCCTGGTATCGGGGACCAGCGATACCCCCGTGTGGGCTGCCTTTGGCCACGACTTTCTGACGGGCCTGCGGCGCTTCGACGACCTGCAGCTCAGGCAGATCCAGCAGTGGGAGTGGTTGCCGGGGCCGCCGGGGGAGATGGAGAGCCCGCGCCGAATCGCCGCATTCCCAGGGGGGCTAGACATTGTCGATGCCTGGCCCCGGGTGCAACGCCTGGCCTACGACGGCACCCCCTTGGGCCAGAATCGGATAGCCACCGTTGCCGACGTGGTGCCCTCAGGGGCGGAGCGATTCGTGGGTAGCGGCAAGGGCATTCGCCGCTTCGCGGGCGATAATGCCCTGTGGGCCTGGACGGTGCCGTTCACGACCTCGTGGCTCGTCGGCCTCGACCGGGATCCAGTGGCCGCTGACCTCGTGACATTGGACATGACCCGGCAGGAGTTGGTGCGGGTCGGCGACGACGGCGCGCTGCGAGCCACCGCTTCCTTGTCCACCGCGGCCTACGCGTCCTTCACTGACCTGGCGGTGAGGGCTGACGGCTCGGTGCTGATAGTGAATCGGAGCAGCTCGGAAGTCGAGGTGCGCTCGGCCGACGGCACCTTGTTGGGGCGCTGGCCGGTCCGGGGTGTGCCCCTGCGGGTGGCGGCCGACACCTCCGGCGGGGCGTTTGTCCTCACCCGGGAGGGGTGGGTGTGGAAGCTGGCGCCTGATGGGGCCGTCGTGGCCTGGTGGGATGCTGCCGCCGACGCCGGCGGCCGGCGCGGTGTGCCCACGGACTTGGCACTCGGCCCGGAGGGCCGGGTCTACGTGACCGACGGCCGGGCCGACGAGGTGCGGGTCTACGCCGAGGATCCCGACCTAACTGGAACACCGGGTCCTGGGGGTGACGGGTGCGTGTTCATTCGAGACAAGTGGGCCGCCCCGAAGCGCATTCTCCTCGGCAAAAGCGTCCAGGTCACCCTCACCGTGGCCGGCACCTGCCTCGGGGCTGGCCAGGGGGCCGACATCATGCTTGTCGTAGACCGCTCTGGCTCCATGCAGGGTCAGAAGATGGAGGCGGCCCGCGCGGCCGCCATAGCCTTCGCTGGCGAGATTGACTTCAACGTGTCCCGAGTGGGCCTTGTGGTGTTCAACTCCCAGGTCCAGAAGCCCTTGGGACTCACGGCCGATCCGGGCGCCTTCGTAGCCGCGGTGGCGGGGTTCGCGCCGCCGGCGGGTGGCACGGACATCGGGGCGGCAATCCAATTGGCCGCCCAGGAATTCAGCGCCAATGGCCGCCCTGGCGTGGAGCACATTCTCATCGTCATGACCGACGGACGGCCCGAGGGAGACGTCGTTGACGCCGATGCCGCTGCCGACGCGGCCAAGGCAGCCGGCGTGCGGATCTTCAGCATCGGATTCGGCGCCGATGCGGACCCAGATCTCATGCGCCGCATTGCCTCTCGGCCCGAGGACTACTTCTTCGCCCCTGGCGCCGCCGAGCTGTCCGCCATCTACACCGAGATCGCCCGGCGCATCACCGGCGGCGTCATTGCGCCCACGGCGACCATCACCGACGTCGTGCCCACCAACATGACCTACCTGGCAGGTTCGGCGGTGCCCCCCGTGGAGTCCTACTCCAACCGGGTCCTCACCTGGGAGTTGACCGACGTGGCCGGCGACGTGGCCCTCACGTATCGCCTGCGACCTGAAGAGGTGGGGGTGTGGCCCACGAACCGCGAGGCGTGGTTCCGCTACCTCGATGGCTTGGGAATGCGGGGCCGGTTGGCTTTCCCTGTCCCCGAGGTGGAGGTGGTGGCGGGGCGGCCCATCTACCTGCCAGTGGTGAGCAAGCTGGCCTGCCGACCCACGGCGGTGCACGCAGATGTCGTGATCGTCGTGGATACCTCCAGCAGCATGGCCGGCGACAAGCTGGCGGCGGCCAAGGCGGCCGCAGAGCTGTTCGTGGACCGCTTGCGCCTGCCCTTGGACCAGGCGGCCCTGGTGTCCTTCAATCGCCGGCCGACCCTGGTCCTCGGCCTCACCGGGGATCGCTTCGCCCTCCGGGATGCAATCAGGGCCCTCAACTGGACCCCGGGTACGGTGATCGACGCCGCCATTGACACCGCCGCCGTGGAGTTGGGCACCCTCCGCCACCGCAGGGGCAATAACTCGGTCATCGTGCTACTCACCGACGGCCAGAACAACGCCGGCCCGGAGGTGGTGATGGCTGCCGCGGAGCGGGCCCGGGGGGCGGAGATCGTGATATTCACCGTGGCCCTGGGAGACCACGCCGATCGGGAGCTGATGCGTCGGGTCGCCGGCGATGACTCCCGGGCCTTCGTGGCCCTGGGTCCAGCCGACCTGGACCGGATCTACGAGGTAATCGCCGGGACGATCCCCTGCGGGGTGCAATAGCCGGGGCGGATCACTTCAGGCCCAGCTTCTCGCCGGCCGCCAGGTGGCGCGCCGCCTCGCGGAGGCGCTTCTCCCTGGTCGCTGGGCGCTTGGCGGAATCGATCCAGCCAATGTACAGCCGACGATACGACGGCGCCAACTGATCGAAGAACTGCCAAGCGCAAGGGTTGGCGTGTAACCTCGCTTTGATGTAGGCAGGAACTACGGTGGCTGCAGGCCTTGGGGCGTCCCCTGCAGTCCTCGTCGCACCTACAGAGAAGCAGCGGCCAGAGTCGTTTCGTTCGTCACTTTCACCCGCGTCGCGTGGAAGCGGGACGCGGGTCGGTGGTGGCCAAGGCGCGTCTGGGGCGATGCTGATTCTGGCAGATTGGGCGCGATCAACGTCGTCGCGCCATCGGACTCTGTGCCCATCGTCGGCGACGTAGTAACCGGAACCGGCGGCTTCCGCGGCTGATTGACCCAGTGCAGCGGCAATGCGCCGGGGGGATGAGCAATTCCGCCAGCCGAGCGAAAACCACCTCTTCTAAGTCGAGATGAAGGGATTACAGCAAGGCCGCGCATTCCTGGGTGCTCTCCCTGCCGGCGCCCCAATGCGGATTCAAGGCTGCTCTGTCTATTGTGCTCGTCTGGGGATGCGTCAGCTACTGTGCTCGTCTGGGGATGCGTCGTCCATCGGATAGGGTTGCCGCACCTTCGTGCTGGCGACTTGTCCATCACCGTACTCTTCGGCACCTTTCTGCAATTGGCTGGATCACTGGAAGGACTGGACACTCTGCGGGAACTCGAATGACCGTTCTCTCCCTCGCTCGTCTGCCACCTGGGCTCATTCCGGTCGCGCGACTCTCTGCTGGCGCAACTCACAGAAAG
>CAZXNP010000072.1:0-8359 GCA_964642035.1 uncultured Anaerolineales bacterium
GCGCCGGCGAGGTCGAGGACCCTCACGTCTGGGCAGACGCCGCGGCAGAGGAGGTGGCTGCACGGTGCCCCCGCCGCCGCCGCGGCGCCCAGGGCCCACCACACCCGGCCCCGTTCTTGGCCGGCGGAGGCCAAGGCGACGAGGACCATCAGGGGCGCCAGGGCGGCGGCGAGGATGTACGAGCGGACCTCCTGGCTGTACCACACCAGATAGGGGGACGTGGCCGCCGCGAGGCCCGCGGTCAGACCGATGCCGGGCCCTCCCAGGCGCCTCGCCAAGAGGGCGACGCCGGCCACCCCCACCACCCCCAGGAGTGCCGACAGGGCCCGCAGGGACCGCACCCCGTTGCCGAAGGCCCGGACCCAGACGGCCAGGGCCTCGTAGTACAGGGGCGGATGCACGTCGTGGCCAGCATCCCGAGCAATCTGCAGGAAGGATCGCCCCGCCAGGGCCACGCTAGTGCCCTCGTCGTACCACAGGCTCTGGGCATCGGCTCTGTACAGGCGCACGGCGGCGGCCAAGACCAAGACGGCCGCCAGGGCCACCGTGAAGCGCCGATCAGCGGCGGGCGGCGACCTTCTTCCTCTTGGCGCCCTTGGGTGGGGCCTTGGTGGAGCCGGCCGGCTTCGCCGCGGGGGCAGGGGCGATGCCGTAGGTGGTTTGCGCTGTCCTCAATACCCGGAGGATGGCCTCCGGGGTGCCCCGGGCGATGCGCCGATGCAGCTCCATGGGCGTCATGGGGTGATTGAGGTTCTCGATGAGCGCCCGGAGCACGGCGTTCGTCAGGGGTGTGGAGCTCGTGATGTAGTCCGGCCGCCCGGAGCGCTCGATGAGGACCCGGGCCCACAGGTTGTCGATGGAATACACCTCGCCGGTCACCGGGTCGATGTAGTCCAACACGCCGGCAGCCTCGGCGGCGGCGGATTCGTCTTCCAGGATCGCCGCCAGGAAGCGGCGCAGGTTGCGCCCGCGCCGCGACCACCACTCGAGATCGATATGGTAGCGGGTGTTGATGGTGGTTCTCAAAGAGACCGTCCTCAGCCGTTGAGCCGGGCGGCGAGGGTCCACAGGGGGGTATCCAAGGCCCCCACATTGCGGAATCGCCGGTCGGAGCCGAGGGCTAGGGCCAAGGCCAGGGCCACAACCTCCGGCGCTGTGTCGCCGCCCAGGTCCAGTTCGGGCAGGAGGTCGGCCGTGGACAGGGGCTGGTCGGCGAGCATGATCACCGCCTCGGCGAGATTGAGGTGGCCGGCTGTCACCTCGGGCAAGAGTCCCTTCAGGGTCCATGAGTCTCCCAGGTGGACCCAATCACTGTCGCTGGCCAAGATGGTGGCCAGGCTGGGGGCGACAATGGCCGCGAAGCGATCCGCCACGGCGTCGGGCTCCGCATCCACCCGCGGGGCCGCCAGGGTGTGGGCCACGGCGAGGGCGGCGGCCATGGACCTCGTGCCGGCCTTGGTCTTCACCTCGGCGACTTCATAGTCGCCGTACGCCGGATTGTTTCCCGGACGAATCTTCTTGACCGTACCCACCAGGCCGTCCAGGGCGGGGAACACCAGCTTCTGGCCGACCTCGAACCTGTCGCTGGGGTTATACACCTGGCCATCTGCCCGCCGCGCCTTGGCCTGGGCCTGCATGAGGCCGTCCACTCGCAGCCGGATGAGATGGGCCGCCAACTCCTCGAGTTCCATGGGCCTGCCGGCCTCGAGGACATGGGCGTATAGGTCCTCGAGTTCGTCGGAGGAGGGCTTGAAGTCCTCCACCCAGTACTCGAGGGTGTCAATGGAGTGGGTCATCGGGCGACGGCGCCTCTGGGGCAGCCCTGGGCAAATAGGGGCGGAGCGACGAGGCGGCATTCTACCACTCGGCGGAAAATCCGGTCAAGAGAACCCGTGGCCCTCCATGTCCCCCGTTGGGCGATGCTGGCCCCGGCCCATCACCAGGGCCACCCAGTCGGCCTCGGCCAGCTGCCTCTCTAGGGCAAGGCCTTCGGCCTCGAGGGCCAGGCCAACAGCGGCCGCTTGGTCCTCGAGGATACCGCACGCCACGAGGCGTCCCCCCGGGGCGACCCGCTGGGCCAGAAGTGGCGCCATGGCCTCGATCACGGGGGCCAACAGATTGCCCAGGACGAGGCGAAAGGTGCCTGCCGGCACGGCCGCCAGGCTCCCCCGGCAGACCGTGACGCGGACACGATTCGCGGCGGCATTGGCTACGGCAGCCTCGGCGGCGGCGGGGTCTATGTCGCAGGCCACCACCGGACGGGCCCCCAGGGCGGCGGCGCCGATGGCCAAGATGCCACTCCCGGTCCCCACGTCAAGCACCGAGACTCCCGGGGCGGCGAGATCCTCGACGGCCCGGAGGCAGAGCTGAGTCGTGGGGTGCAGCCCCGTTCCGAAAGCCATACCGGGGTCGAGGCTCAGCAGGTGGTCGCCAGGACCCACCTCGGGGTCTGTCCACTGCGGGGTGACAACGAAGTGCCGGCCCACGCGAAGGGGGGCGTAGTGGGCCTTCCACGCCTCGGCCCAGTCGGCCCGGGAGAGGCGGCGGACGACGGGCTCCGGCATGGGGTGGATGCGACCCAGGAACCACAAGCCCTCCTCGAGGCGGCATCGGGTGCCCGCATCGTCGGCCGGGAGGTAGGTCCGCACCGTCGCATCGGTGCCTTGGCCGTCCGGGCCGGGGCGCACCTCGATGACGGCGCCGCCACCATGGCGGTCGAAGAGGGCGCTGACCGCCTCGGCGGCCTCGCCGTCCGCCGCCACCGCGATCTCGATGAGATCGTCCGCCCCGTGGTCGTCGGGCCCCGGGGGCGTCAGGTGAGCTTGCCCCGGAGGCGATCCCATAGGCTGGCGTGGCGCGGGGCGACCACGGCCGGCGGAAGGGTGCCACGGAGCTCCGCCAAGAGCTCCCGTTGCCGGCGCGTCAGCTTCTCCGGAGTCCGGACGAAGAAGGTGACGACTTGATCGCCACGGCCCCGGCCCTTGAGGTGGGGAACGCCCAGGCCCGGCAACGTGACGGTATCGCCGGTCTGGGTGCCTGGCGGAAGAGAGGCCGGCGCGGCGCCGTCGAGGGTGCGAACCTCGACGTCGGCGCCCAGGGCCGCGTCGGCCGGGTTCACCCACATTTCCAGGTGCACGTCGAAGCCCTGGCGCTGGAACACCTCATGGTCCGCCACGTCGAGGGCGACGTAAAGGTCTCCGGGCGGCCCGCGGTTGATGCCATGGTCCCCTTCGCCGGCGAGGCGCACCTGCATTCCCCCCTCCACGCCGGCGGGAATGTCCACCTCCAAAGTCCGGTGCCGCTCCTGCCGCCGCGCCCCACCGCAGTCCGGGCAGGCGCTGCCAGGCTTCTCCCCTCGGCCCCGGCACTCCCCGCAAGGCTGGATGTTGACGAAGGACCCGAAGACGCTCTGTCGCACCCGCCGGACTTCGCCGCGGCCATTGCAGGCGCTACACTGCACGGCCCTGGAGCCCGGGGCGGCCCCGGAACCATCGCAGGTGGGGCAGGCCTCGCGACGGCGCACCGTGACCTCGGTAGTGGTGCCGAAGACCGCCTCCTCGAAGGTCAGGTGCACGGCGGTGCGCAGGTCGTCCCCCCTCACCGGCCGGTCCGCGACCCTGGCGCCGCGGCCCCGGGAGGATCCGAAGCCGAAGAAGGACTCGAACAGGTCGCCGATATCGGGGAAGTCGCCGTAGCCGGCCCTCCCCGCCGCCGAAGACACCCCGGCTTCGCCGAAGCGATCGTAGGCGGAGCGCTTCTGCGGGTCCCTCAGGACCTCATAGGCGGCGTTGATGCGCTTGAGCCGTTCTGATGCGCTGGCGTCGTTGGGATTCAGGTCTGGATGGTGCTCCCGGGCCATTCGACGATAAGCCCGGCGAATGTCCTCGGCGGTGGCGTTCCGCGGCACGCCAAGGACGTCATAGTAGTCAGCGTGTTCGTTCAAGGGGCGTGGCTGCCTTCAGATCCATTCCGGCGGTAGCGAGGGTCGGACGGGTCGGGACGGTGGCGGTGGCGTCAGGCGTCCTCCCCCGCGTACAGCCTGGTGAGGATGCCTGAAACAAACTGCACCGCCGGGACGGCTCGCTCATAAGGCAGGCGCCGTGGCCCCACTACCCCGAGGACGCCATCGGGGTGCTGCGGCGGGCCGAAGGGGGCCACCACGAAGGACACGTGGGGCACGCCCTCGAAGGGTGGCTCCCCGCCCATCAGTACCTCCACTTCTGCCCCAGCCAGGAGCCCTAGGAACCTCTCCAGGCCGTGGCCGTACTCGAAGAGTTCCATGACCCGATGCAGGCGGTAGGTGTCGGCGAACTCCGGCTCATCGATCATGTTCGCCAGGCCGGCGTGATAGAGCTGTGGCTCCGTCGGGCGCTGGATTTGCGACATGAGCTCGCTGATGAGTTCCAGACCGGCCGACTCCAGTGGGGTGGCGTCTTTGCCGGTGGCCGCCGGCAGGCCGTGGCCACTGCGCGCTGACGTGTTCACCAGCTCCCCGAGGCGGTCGAGGGCCCTCTGGTCGACGTCGTGATCGGGGCGCCAGCGCCACTGGCGCACGGCGCCATCGGTCATGACCGCCACCACCTGAACGAGGCCGTCGTCGAGGGCGACGAGCTCTAGGTGCCGCAGGGGCTGCGGGTCCCGCCGCGGCGTCGCCACCAGGGCGGCAGCCCCAGCGCACTTGGCCATGACGGCCGCCGACAGACGCATCCACCGCTCTGGATCGCGGCCCGCCCGTTGGAACTGGTGGGTGATGGCAGCCTTTTCCGCCTCGGCGAGGCCGGAGGAGCGCATCAGGTGCTCGACGAAGTAGTGGTAGCCCTCCACCGTCGGCACGCGCCCCGCCGAAGGGTGGGGCTGCCGGAGGAAACCCATCTCCGTGAGCGTCGCCAGCTCGTGGCGCACCGTGGCGCCGCTCACGCCAACATCGTAGCGCCGCACGATGGCCAGGGAGCTGACGGCCCGGGTCGTCTCAAAGTGCTCCCGCACCACCAGGGCCAGGATCTTGGCCTGGCGTTCGGTGAGGATCTGATCCATTTAACCCCGTGCCCATGGGTAGGGCCGTGCCCGAGGGCAGCCAGTTGCCGCCCGTGGTGGCTCAATCTTAAGGGCTGGGCCGGGGCCGGTCAACGGCGCCGCCTCAGTACGCCCCCGGGTCCCGGGCCACCCGCACGGCGGTCTTGGCCATGATCTTCAGGTCCAAGAGGAGCGACCAGTTCTCGATGTAGTAGAGGTCGTACTTGGTGCGCTCCTCGATGGAGGTGTCTCCCCGCAGGCCGTTTACTTGGGCCCAACCAGTGATCCCGGCCCGCTCCTGGTGGCGTTCCATGTACCGGGGCACTTGCTCTCGGAACCGGGCCACGAACTCCGGACGCTCGGGCCGGGGCCCCACCACCGACATGTGTCCCAAGAGCACGTTGATGAACTGGGGTAGCTCATCGAGGCTGGTCCGGCGCAGGAAGGCCCCGAGGCGGGTCACCCGGGGATCGTCCCGCACGGCCCACACCGCGCCGGTGGTGTGCTCCGCATCGACCCGCATGGAGCGGAACTTCAGCATCGGAAAAGCCCGCCCGTTCAGGCCCACCCTTTCCTGGACGAAGAAGGCGGGGCCCCGGGAGTCGAGCTTGATGACGATGGCGATGCCGAGCAAGAGGGGCGACAGTGCCACCAGCACCGCGGTGCTCACCACCACATCGAGGCCCCGCTTCAGGGTGAGGCGCCAGCCCCGAAGGGCGACATCGCGCATGGCCAAGAGGGGCAACCCATCAAGCTCGCCAATCTGGACCTCTCCGGCCAGGAGCTGGAAGACATCCGGGAACACTCGGATATTCAGCCCGTCCCGGTGACAGGTGCCCACGAGCTGCACCAGCTCCCGCCGCGAGGCTTCCGGCAGGGCGATCAGGAGCTCGTCGACCGCCAGGTCGTCGACCAGCCGGGGCAGGTCGTCGGTGCGGCCCACCACGGGAACGCCCCGGGCTCGGGTTCGCCCCGGGGAGTCGTCCACGAAGCCCACCACCTCGTACCCGAGGGAGGGCCGGCGCAAGATGCGGGCCACCAGGTCTTGGCCGGCCCGGGCGGCGCCCACGATGAGAACCCGGTCGCGGCCGTGGCCGGCGCGGTGCACCGCGGACCATATCCCCCTCACGATGAGGCGGGCCACCACCACGGCCAGCAACGTTGCCACCCACACGAAGACGGGGATGCGCCGGGAGTACTCGAAGTCCGGGGCCACGAAGCTCACCAGAGCGTAGGTCAGGATCACCCCCACGGTGATGGCCCGGAACACCCGGGCCACGAGGTCGACTCGCGACACCCCTCGAGGCTGGTGATATAGGCGCGAGAAGAAGAAGACGACGGGCATCACCCCTAGCTGGGCGGCCACGAGGGGGGCAAGGTGGGGGAAAGGCAGCAAGGGGGCCCACACCGGATCCGCATTCGACGTGAAGGCATGGAGGTCGTATGCGGTGCGGATGCCCACCCCAAAGGCCGCCAGGTCCGCAACCACGAGGGTGGCGCGCTCGGGCAGGTGCCGGCCGTGGCTTCCAGGAGCCGCCGTCACCCTGGACCTCGACCGTCCCGGAGCATCTCCCAGGTCAATCGCCGCCCGCCCCTGAGGGCCAAGGCGAGGGTCACGAGGACATGAACCGGCCAGGAGGTGCTCGCGGCGTAGTGTTTGCGGTAGAAGAGCCACATGGCCCGCTGGAACTCGAAGTGAGCCTTGGCGCTGCCGCGGCTGGCGGCCCGCTTCACGTGGCGCACCTCCACCTGAGGGCGATACACGACTCGCCAGCCCGCCCGGCTGATCCGCAGGCACCAATCCAGGTCCTCGCCGTACATCCAGAAGGCCTCATCGAGGAGGCCAGCGCCCAGGATCGCCTGCCCCCGGACCAGCATGCAGGCCCCCACCACGGAGTCGACGTCGGCGGGGGCGTCCGGGCCCAGGAAGGTCATGTTGTACTGGCCAAAGCGGGGGCTGTGGGGAAAGAGGCGGCTGAGGCCGACGAATCGGTAGAAGGATACCTCGGGGGTCGGAAAGGCCCGGCGGCAAGCCAGGTCCAGGGTGCCGTCGGCCAGCACCAGCTTCGGCCCCACGACCCCCACATCGTCTTCGGCCGTCATGTGATCCACCAGGGCAGCCACGGCGCCGGGGGGGACCACGGTGTCTGGGTTGAGAAGGAGGGCGTGGTCGGGGGGGCGCCCCGGGGCCGGCGCTCCGTCGCCAAATCCCGCGGCCCGGAGGCCCTGGTTCGTGGCGGCGGCAAAGCCGCGATTGACGGAGTTCGCCAGGACCTCGACGCCGCCATGGCGCCGGGCGCGAGGCACACTGTCGTCCGAGGAGGCGTTGTCGACGACCCAGACGCGGCCTTGAACGCCCTCGAGGCCGCCGGCCGCCAGGGACGTCAAGCACCCCTCGAGGTCCGCCGCGGTGTTGTGGTTCACGATCACGACTGCCACCTGGGGGCCGCTGGTCACCGTCGCACCGAACCTAGGGGGCGGGTCGGGGTCACGCCTCCCCCCCGGCCTCCGCGGCCGCCCCCTTCAGGGCCTGACCCGCGACCCGCTCGTCGCCCACCCGCCGAGTTACCCTCTCCCGGTCGAGGTGCTCGAGGAAGGCCAAGGCGTACTTGCGGGACGTGGCGAACCGGTCCCGCAGGCGCGCCACCGTCACCCGCCGCCCGCGGCTGATTTCCTACACCACGGTCTACATGAGCGACTCGAGTGGGGAACCGATCGGTTGTAGCAGTACTTTAGCCATTTTCCTGACGCCCCTTCTTTGCCATCAAATCGGATATGAAGTCGGTGTTGTAATCACCGCTCTGGAACTCGGGGGCGGCCAGTATCTCTTTGTGTATAGGAATAGTCGTCTTGACCCCTTCTATCTTGAACCCCTCGAGGGCTGCAAGGACAGTCTCGATCGCCTTCGCCCTGTCCGATCCGTGGCCTATCAGCTTGCAGACCATCGAATCGTAGAATGGGGGAATCGTATAGCCTTCCTCGATATGGGTATCGACCCTCACCGAATCGCTGACCGGCGGCTGAAACGCGGTGATCGTTCCCGGATTCGGCTTGAAGTCCTCCTCCGGATCCTCCGCGTTGATCCTGACCTCGATGGCGTTCCCCATCAGTTCGATATCTCCCTGCGTCACGCTCAATTTGCAGTTTGCAGCTATCCTGAGCTGTTCCTTGACGATGTCGAAACCGGTTACCATCTCGGTTACCGGGTGCTCCACCTGCAGTCTCGCGTTCATCTCCATAAAATAGAGACTGCCGTCCACGTCCCGCAGGAACTCCACGGTAACCGCCGTACAATAGCCGATACCGGCTACGGCCTCCGAGACCATGCTGCCCCTGGTCGCCGCAA
>CAZXNP010000073.1:0-8335 GCA_964642035.1 uncultured Anaerolineales bacterium
GTGCGTCTCGCCTGTGGCGTGCGGAGACCCGCCGTGAGAAGTCGCACCCGCCGCCACGGAGGCGGTCCCAGCTGGCGGGGTGTTGCCGCCGGCGAGCCAGGCCGCCCTCCACCGGCAGGTCCAGGAGAATCGTGAGGTTGGGCCTCAGGCCCCCGGTGGCAAAGTGAATTACCGCCGCCAGCTCGTCCAGGGGCATGCCCCAGCCGTGACCCTGGTATGCGAAGGTGGCATCGTAGAAGCGGTCACATAGCACAACGGCGCCTCGGTGCAGGGCCGGGCGCACCACCTTGGCTATGAGCTCGGCCCTGGCCGCGCAGAACAGCAGGGCCTCGGTCTGAGGCACCATGGCGGCCTCGGGAGCCAGGAGAATCTCCCTGATCCGCTCCCCCGTGGCCGTGCCCCCGGGCTCGCGGACGGACACCACCTCCCGGCCCTCGGACATTAGCTCCTCGGCCAGCCGAGACGCCTGGGTAGTCTTGCCGCCCCCCTCCGGCCCCTCCAGGGTGATCAAGTGACCATGTCCCCCCCCGGGCAGGGCCACGCCTAGGAGTGGGTGTTGCGGTAGATCCGCACCCGGCGGTTAGGCTCCCGCCCCTTGGACAGGGATGTCAGCCGGGCATCCCGTGCCATCTCGTGCTGGCGGCGTCGGATGGCCGCGTCCCGGGGGCCCAGCTCGACCATATTGCGGGTGCCCAGCTGGATCATGCGGATGGCGTCGTCGGTCTCGCGTTGGGCTTCGGCCATCGGGTCCCCCGCGGGCGCCAACTGGAACATGTCGGCCAAGGCGTGCTCGATCTGGGTGGCCGTGTTGGATCGCAATACGTACACCGGGATGCGCCGCTCCTCGGCCTCGGTGATCACCGCCGGCCGCTTGCGGTAGTAGCCCTTCAGGGTCAACAGCGCATCGGCCTCGGCCAGTCTGTCCGTCAGGATGATGGGGACCGCCAGGCGCTTCGCCGTCTGGCGCAGCCGGTTCTGACTGACTCCGTACGGGAACACCTTGACGGGGGGCTGATGCCTGGGGCGATCGGCCCCGGGTTTGGCCGCCGGCTTCCCTTCCTGGGGCTGCCTGGCGCCAGGCTCCACGACGATCTCGCCCTCGGGTGTCTTGAAGCGAACCTCGGGCACCAGGGGCCGGCCTCGGAGCAGGGAGTCCACCGCGGCGGTGACATCGTGGTGAATGGCCAGGCGGTCGAAGCCCTTGATCTCCACCACGACGTTGAAGGTGGGTGGGGCCTTCCTCTCGAGGACCGCCTTCTGGGTGCCCCGGCGCCTCGCCTCCTCGTCGGAGAGGGTCACGCTTTCGATGCCCCCCACCAGGTCGCTCAGGGTCGGATTCTGGAGCAGGTTCTGCAGGGTATTGCCGTGGGCCGTGGCCACCAATTGCACGCCCCGCTCCGCGATGGTGCGGGCCGCGGTGGCCTCAAGCTCGCGGCCGATCTCGTCGATGATGATCACTTCCGGATTGTGGTTTTCCACCGCCTCGATCATCACCTCGTGCTGCAGGGCGGGGGTCGGCACCTGCATGCGCCTGGCTCGGCCGATGCCCGGGTGGGGGATGTCGCCGTCCCCGGCGATCTCGTTGGAGGTGTCAACGACAATCACCCGTTTCTTCTCGGCCAGTATCCGTGCCGTCTCCCGGAGGAGGGTAGTCTTGCCGACCCCCGGCCGGCCTAGCAGGAGCACGCTCTCGCCAGACTCCACCACGTCCCGCACCGGCTCGACGGTTCCGTACACGGCGCGGCCAACTCGCAGCGTGAGGCCGATCACCTCGTGCTTGCGGTTACGTATGGCGGAGATGCGGTGGAGGGTGCGGGTGATGCCCGCCCGGTTGTCATCTCCAAAATCGCCGATTTGGTCCACAACGTGCTGGAGATCGGTCTCGGTGACCTCCGCGTCGCCAAGGACCTGCTGGCCGTGGTAGGTGCGGACCTCAGGCCGGCGTCCAAGGTCCATCACGATCTCGACGAGGTCCTTCTTGTCCTCGACCGCCGCCAGGGCCGCCTGGAGGGTGGCCGGCAGCACAGCGATCAGGAGATCGATTTCGTCGACTACGGTGCGCTCCAACTAGCCTCCTTCACCCCTCGTCGGGCCGCAGGCCGCTGGTGTGGGATCCGACCGCCGTGTGGGACGGGGCGACATCGAGGCCGGCTTCAGCGGCGCGGCTCCGCCACGCCGGTTCCAGGACCCGGGCGGTGGTGTGCTTGACCAGGAGGAAGCGCCGGCGAATGGGCTCGAAGTGCGCTCCCCGCAGGGCCAGGTTGAGGGCGGTGTCGTAGCCCGGTGCCTGGCAGAACAAGAGGCTCTTTGGCGACGCCGCCGCGGCCATGTCGTGGAGGGCGTGGGTCACGGCCGCGGCCACGTTTTCGTCCCCGGAGCCGAGGACCTGCAGCCACCAGCCACCGGGCCCGGAGAAAAGGCGCCAGGCGGCGGCAACGGAGCCGGCATCGTCGACCAGGACCCGGGCCGGCACGGCGGTCTTCAGCCATCCCCCCGCTGGGTACCGGGTCCAGGTGTCCCCCTCCGGGTCCACGTGGGCGCGCACGGTGCTGGGGAGGGTCGCCAGGAACAGGTCCGTGATCTGTGCCCGGTGGACCGTCCCGGCGTCACCTACGCGACCCCGGTTGGGCCGGGGCGCCGGCGCCCCTGGAGAGCGGCGGTACACGGCGTCGTTGGTCAAGGCGACGAATCCGAGCTGCCGGAAGACTTGGAGGGCCACCCGGTCCTCTTCATCGACGGCGGCGTAGATCCTCTCTGCCCGGCGGTCGCCGAGGCTCTGGCACGCCCCGGTGACGAGGCGATGCCACACGTGGGCCGCTCCAGCAGCGCCGTTGAGGTCCGGGGCGATGAAGATGACGTCGGCGCTGCGGCCCCCTCGGCGCCAGCGCGCTTGCACAAGTCCCCCCGAGACAGGGTCGCCATCGCCTTGGACCAGGGTGCTGACCTTGGCCGGGCCCACCGGGAGCAGGCCGCGCAACGCCAGGCGCAGGGGCGAACTCCCAATGAGCACATCTCCCTCCATGTCGAGGGAGCACCCCGCGGGTTGCAGGCGGCGCACCCGCAGCAGGTCCCGCGGGTCGAAGCGTCGCGTCACGGGGTGGAGTATAGCACGAGCCTCGGGGCCCCCTCTCAATCCCGGACGCGGTAGCTCGCGGACACCGTGTCGGGGGCGTGCTCGGCCACGATGTCGTCGGGAGCCAGGTCGATGAACAGCTTGACGGCCAGGAGGACGACGGCCAGGTCGTCGAGCTGCCCCACCACCGGGAACACATCTGGCACCAGGTCGATGGGCGACAGCACGTAGACGAGGCTTAGTATTGGCACCAGCTTGAGGGCCATGGGAACGCGGCGATCGGCGTACAGGCGCCACGCCAGGCGCGCATCCTTCAGGACCTCGGCCAGTCGCGAAGAGTTCTTTGCCATGGTAGCCACCTCACTGGGCTGGGAAAGTCATGGGCCGTCGGGGGAGGAGCTCGGGGGTGCGGCTGTGGTGGCGCCGGCGGTGATCGTCACCGTCGCGGTCACCGTGGCCGTCGTGGTGGCCGTTGTAGTGGCTGTCACCCTGGCCGTCCCCGTGGTGGGTGGGATCCGGGGGGCCTCGGTCCGTGGCGAGACGTGGGCCGCCAAGAAGGAGTCGAAGGCCATGGGGCTAGGGTCGAAATCCTGCAGCTGGTTGCCGAGGGCCACGATGGGCCGCGGGTAGGCGAGAAACACCCTTGCGGCATCGTTGTCGACCATGGCCGCCGCCTGGCTGTAGGCCGCCGCCCGGGCCTCTGGGCTCAAGGAGCGCTGGGCATCCAGCAGGAGGGCGGCCAGATCCGGCCTGTCGTACTGCCCCTCGGCCGCAAGGCGTCCGGCCCCGAAGTGCCAGAACCAGAAGTTGTCCGGGTCCGCCGACTGGGCTTGCCAGCCCAGGATCCAGGCCGAGAATCGACCCCGGTCCCGGTCGGACAGGAACTCCCGCAGCCCCTCGCTCTTGACCTTGGCATCGATGCCGATGTCGGCCAGCATGTCCGCCACCGCCTCGGCGGTCCCTGCCGGGTCCGGCAAGTAGGGCCGCGGTGTTGTGGCCACCCAGATGTTTAGCTTGAAGGATTGTGCCCCCGACTCCCGCATCAAGGCCTTGGACATTGCCAGGCTGCGGGGCGGCGCCTCGATGCCCTCGGCGCGGCCCGGGAAAAGGGGGGGCAGCAGTTGGCCGGCCGGCACGGTGTAGGGCCCAAAGTGGTCCCGGGCCAAAGCCTTTCGATCGATCGCCAGGGAGATCGCCTTGCGGACCCGCATGTCGTCCAGCGGCGGCCGGCTGTGGGTCAAGACCAGCCACACTGTGGACCGGGCGGGCCGGGGCACGAGGCGGATCCGTGACCCTTTGGCCTCCGCAGTGTCCGTCCGAGGCGGCAGGTCGGCACCATCGGCCTCGCCGGCGGCCACCGCCCGCAATCGGGCGGCCGCGTCTTCGAGGGCGACGAAGCGCAGGCCCGGGGCGGCGGGGGGGCCGGCCCGGTAGTCGGTAAAAGGCATCAAGCGCACCGCCCCGTCTTCCGACCACGCCACGCAGCGGAAGGGGCCGCTACCGACGGGGAGGTGATCGGCGTCGGAGCCGTAGTCCTCGCCCTGGTCCTGCACCGCCCGGGGGCTGGCAAGGCCGAAGGGCACCCCGGCCAAGGCGTGGACGAAGGGGGCGAAGGGGGCGTTCAGGGTGATGCGCACCGTGGTGGCATCTATGGCCACGACCCTCTTCACCAGTCCGCTCGGGAGTTTGGCCTCGGGGTCTGGGTCGGCGCCGCCGCCGAAGAGGGCCTGCCAGGCGACGAAGCCGTCCACGTGGGCCGGGTGATCCGGATCCATCCAGCGCTGGAAGTTCCATACCACGGCCCTGGCGTCGAGGGGCGCACCGTCGTGGAAGGTGAGGCCGCCGCGCAAGGAAAACGTGTAGGTGAGGCCATCGGCGTCGGCATCCCAGTCCGCGGCCACCCCGGGGGCGAGCTCCACCGATCCCGTCCGGTGGACGACAAGGCGGTCGTAGATCTGGGCTGCGACCTGGGTAGCGGCCTCATCGTCGGCGATGCGGGCCGCGTCCAGGGTCCGGGGGGGCGCGGCCAGGGCCCACACGATGGTGCCGGGGTCCGGCGTGGGGAGCTGCGTGGGGGCGGCGTCGGCGCCTGGTCCATCGCCGGTGGTGCCGACCGGGATCCGACAACTCGCCACGGACCCGGCCAGGGCCACCGCCGCCAGGCACGCCGCCGCCAGGCACGCCGGGGACTTGGGCGCCCGGGCCGCAGGGGTCACGATCCGGCGCGCACTACCCATACCGGCACCGGGCTCGCGCCCAGCAACCGGTCGGCGACGCTGCCGAAGAGCCACCGCCCGAGGCCGCTCCGGCCATGGGTGGACATGACGAGGACGTCGGCGTCGCGGCGCGCCACGTAGTCAAGGAGGCCATCGGCGACGCCCCCCGACAGGACCAGCTCCACATCGGCCGCCGCGGCGACCCCGGTGGCCCGCAGGCGATCCGCCACCTCGGCCAGGTACTCGTCGGCTTCCGCCATGCTTCCCCGGAGGGCATCGGGCATGGCCGGCGCCGTTTCTGTCAGCGCCTTGAAATAGCCGGGAATGGTTGGCACCGTCACAAGGTGCAGGGTGCCGTCCCCCGCCCGGGCCAACTCCGTGGCCGCCGCCAGGGCCGACTCCGCCAGCTGGGAGCCGTCGAGGGGCACCACGATTGTCTTGAAGGCCGGCGTCGGCGGCGGAGGGGCGTGCCCTTCGCCATCAGTCCGCCGAGGGGCCCGGAGGACGTAGACGGGAACCGGCGAGGCACGCACCATCTTGTGGGCAACACCGCCGAACACCCAGCGGGCGGCGCCGGAATGGCCGTGGCTGGTCATGACCACGAGGTCCACTCCCCGCTCCTCCACCGCCGAGAATAAGCCGGCAACGACCGGATAGGCGGGGGTCACGCAGTCCACGGCCAATCCGTGTAGCGTGGGCCGCCTCGCCACGGCCCGGAGGTACTCGTCTGCGCGGCGGCGAGCTTCGTCGCTCTCCATGGTCTGGGTCAGCCATGCGCCGCCGTCGGCGACGGGCACGATCATCGTCTCGGGCACCCGGGCCAAGGTAACCCTGGCCCCCAGGAGCTTGGCCAGGGCCGCGGCGTGGGCCAGGGCGGCCTCCGCCACGCCGGAGCCGTCCAAGGGCACGAGGATGTGGTCGGTCATCCGTTCCTCCAGGCTCGGCGCCTCTCCTCGAGGCGCGAAGGCCCGCGCCGGGGCACGCCGCAGCCGGTCCCGTAGGCCGATAAGGGTACCACACCGGCTGCCCTGGCCCCGGCGGAAGCCACCCCCGGCCCAGGCGCGCCCTCCCCTCACCGCCGCTGTTGCCGCCGGCGCCGGCGGCCCGTATAGTCGCCGCCGCCGATTCCGAGCGCCGCTCAAAGAGGAGGGCGAATGGCCAAGTCGGTGGCAGTGTCCTGGATAGGTGACATGACCTTCGACGCGGTCATGGGCGAGCATCACGTCATCCTCGACGTCCCCGCTCCGGCGGGCCACGGCCGGGGACCAAGCCCCACCTTGCTGCTTCTGGGTGGCGTGGCCGGCTGCACCGCGATCGATGTGGTCAGCATCCTCAAGAAGGCTCGGCAGCCCCTGGAGCACCTGACGGTCCGGGCGGAGGGCGTGAGGGTGGAGGGCCACCCCCGGCGCTTCGAGCGGATCACCGTCACCTACGAGGTCACCGGCCCGGGCTTGGACCCGAAGGCCGTTCAACGCGCTGTCGACCTCTCCGAGGAGAAGTACTGCTCCGTGGCGGCCACCGTGCGGGAGCAAACGGAGATCGTGACGGTGGTGCGGATCAATCCTTGAGAGGGCGGCATCCACCCCCGGCGGTTTGAGCTTACGTCAGCGGCACGGCAGGCGGACCGCAATCGTCTCGTAGATGGCCTGGAGGTCGGCGGGGCCCGGCGCGACGAAGGTGCGCTTGGGCGACGCCACGGCCTTGAGGAGGGCAACGTCGGCGTCTTGGCCCAGGGCGACGGCATAGATAGTGGCCCCTGCCCTGGTGGCTTCCTCGGCGGCGCCCAGGACGTCGGCCGGGTCCCCGGAGTGGGCGCCGTCGGTGAGGAGCACGATCACGGCCCTGTTGGCCGGATTGCGGGCTGCCCCGAAGGTGAGCTCGATCACCGCCGCCTCGAGGCCGCCGTCGATTCGAGTCCCTTTGCCCGTTATCAGGCCTCTAATACCGTCGGTGAGGGCGGGCCGATCCCCCGTCAGGGGCACCGCCGTTCGCGCCAGGCGATCGAAGCCGATTACGGCCGCCTGGTCCCGGGGCAGATCGAGGAGCTCCACGAAGGTGCTGGCGGCGGCCTGGGCCTGCTCCAGCTTGGCGCCTGCCATGCTGCTCGAGGTGTCCACCAGCAGGACGACGTCGGCATGGGCCACGCCGGGGATGCACTGGCTGTGGAAGTTCAGGGGTAGGAACACCCTGGACGGCCTCGCGGAACCGGGGGTGGCCTCTGGGGTCGGGGCGATGACGTCGAGGGTCGTGTCTGGAAAGATGAAGCGGCGGCGCACGCCGTCGGCGTCGGTGTACTCCGCCACGGCCTCGCGGCTCGTGGCTCTCCGGCCGGCCTGCAGAGTGATGATGTCGTAGGTGAAGGTGATGCCCGTGGCGGGGAGCAATGAGCGGCCCCACCGCAGGCGGTCCGGCCGCTCAAGGGCCGGCGGCCGGGCCGAGGCGGGCCGGTACCTGACGCCGGGGCCCAGGCGGTCGTCCACCACGAGGTTGCCGGCCAAGCTGGACACCACCAGGCGAAGGATCTTGCCGTACACCCCGAACAGCTGGGCCGGAGTCGGAGCGCTGAAGTACCTCTCTGGACTGCCGGCCAGATCTTGCAGTAGGGCCAGGTCCACGTCGGCCCCGAGGCCAATCGTGTATACCTGAACCCCCCGGCCCCGGGCGGCCAAGGCCACTTCCCGCGGATCGCGACCGCCTAGGTTGTTGCGGCCGTCGGTCAAGAGGACCATCACCGGCAGAGCCGCCTCCCGGCCCATGGCCTGGAGGTGAGAGTCGGCCGCCTCCACCGCGGCCGTGATGTTCGTCTCCCCCTCGGGCTCCAGGCCCTCCAGGCCGTCGATTACGGCGGCCACGTTGTCGGTCAGGGCGACGTCGATCCTGGCGGTGCCGCTGAAGGAGGCCAAGGCAAGGCGGTGGTGCCGAACGTCGGCAAGCTCGGCGAAGGACCTGGCCGCTGCCTTGGCGGCGGCCAGGTTGGAGCCGTACATAGAGCCGGACCTATCCAGCACCAGGACTGTGCCCGCCTCCACGAACCGGGCTCGTGCCG
>CAZXNP010000074.1:0-8267 GCA_964642035.1 uncultured Anaerolineales bacterium
GAACTCACGACCTTCTCCTTGGCAAGGAGACGCTCTACCACTGAGCTACGCCCGCTATTCAGGCTGCCGAGTATAGCATTTCGTCTCCGGCGCCGGCAAGCCATCTGGCGGCTCACCCCGTGGCCGCCGGCAGGAAGACGCGCCAGCCGGGCGTGGGGGTTGATCCGGAGGTGGCCTTGGCGGTGGCGGTGGCGGTGGGGATGGCCGTGGCCATGGCCGTGGGGGTAGCCGAAGCCGCCGGCGGCGCCTGCGGGTACCACTCGTCGGCGCCGGTATCGGCCCCGGACGAGTACGGGCGTGGCTGGCCGTCGAAGTCGTCAGTCACCTCCGGCGACGCCCGGGAGGCGTCTACCGGAGGCGCCCCAGCCACCAGGTGGAGATCGCCCGCCGCCTCGTCGACGAACCAATCGGCCTCGGCCCCGGTGATGTTGCCCCTCACCTCCGCCCGAGCGCCGTCGCGCCGCCACACCGGAGCGTCCGTCAGGTTGTCCCGCACCAAGGCCGTGGTGACCGGAAAGCGGTACTCGATGGCCCCGAAGGCGAAGGTGCCATTCTGAATGACCGTGTTGTGGACGACCACGGCATCCCGGGCGTAGTTGATGGAAATGCCGATGTCGCCGGTGGCACTGTCGGGCCCTCGGCGGAAGATGTTGTTCCGCACCACGCCGCTCTGGTGATCGTAGGTGGACTCGCCGTCGCGCGCCAGGGCCGGGTCCGGGGCGGCCAGACCCAGGGCAATGCCCCGGTCGCACTCCAAGAACAGGTTGCGTTCCACCCGCGAGTCGATGCTGTTGCGCCACATTAGAACGGCCGGTCCCGCCAGGTCGCCCACGGGGGCGCGGATGCGGCGGAAGACGTTGTCGCGCACCGTCCAGCCCCGGCCAGCGAGCACGTCCACGCCGTTGGTGTAGTCGCTCGGCGCCCGGTCGGCGTACTCGATGGTGGAGCAGGCAACGATACCGTCGTCCGAGTAGGGCCCCGGTGGCCCGGCTGTGGACACCTTCACGAATTGCTCGCCGGCGTCCACCAGGTGCAATCCGTAGAGGCGGACCCTCTCCGCCCCCTGCTCGCCCTGAACCTGAACGGCGTGGTAGGGCACGCCGCGGATCGTCAGATCGGCCACGAGAACGTCGGTGGCCCGACCGATCAGCACGCCGTGGGGTACCGGGCCGCTGCGGGCACCCATGCCGGGCCCCCGCAGCACGACGTCGTCGGCAACCCCCGTGGCGCCGCGTATCGCCACGTCATGGAGGCCGCGGGTCACATGCAGAGTCGCGGGCAATTCGTACTCGCCCGCCTCGATGACCACCGTCCGGCCACTCACCATGCCCCGGACAGCGGCGACGATGCTGGCGGCGGTGGACACCCTGACCACGTCGCCTCGGGGCGGCGGCAAGGCTGGACAGGGCTTTCCCGCCGCCGGCGCGGCCCTGGCTCGAGACCCAGCGAGGCCAGCCACAACAACAAGGACGCCGACGTGGACCAGGAACCAGGCAGGTTTCACCATCGAGCCCGGGCCCCGAGAAGCCCTACGTGCCACCGTCCGCGGTGATGCGCCCGTCCTGCAGGTAGAGGCTACGGGCGAAGGCGTCGCAGCCGGCCAAGACCCCTTCGACGGCCACGGTCTGGCCCACGTGGTGGCGGAAGTCCTCTGTTTCCGCCAACGACAGTTGCAGCAGGGCCTGAACGGCTCGTCCGCCGGACAAACCCGATGTCTCCCGGCACACCTCGACGATGGCACGCCGGGCCGGCTCCGGGCCTGAGGAAAAGTCAAAGGCCTCGGCGTCCACCCACCGCAGGGTGCCCCGCCAGGACACCTGCCGGCCCTTGAAACGGTCATCGAATACCTCGGATGCGTCCAGGCTCGATGCCCCGGCGCCGAAGAGTGCCGCGCAGACCTCGGCGGCGGTTGGGCTAGCGTCGCCGGCAGCGCCTGGGGCTGCCGGTGGTGCCTCTGAGGACTCAGCCTCGGGCACACTCGACTCCAAGGCTGGCGCCTCGCAGGCGGCGGCGAGGGCGCCTGTGTCTACCGCTTCCCCTTGGGGGGCCTCGGCTGCCGGCACAGCTGACTCAACCACCGGTGCCTGGAGAGCAGCCGCCGGCGCGTCTTCCTCCACCACCCCAGCCCCGGGCGCCGCGGCGGCCGGCGCGCTGTCATCGACTGCCGAAGCGCCGGAAAGCTCGCCCGCGGGCCCCAGCAGGCCCACGGCCAAAGCCACCAGGTTCTCCACGGTGACCACAATCGTGGTGTCTTTGCGCTCCACCCCTTTCGTGGAAGCGAATATGCCGTCGTCGGCGATCCGACCCGTGGCGTGAGGGCCCAATCGGCGCATTATCTCGCGGCGGCGATCGGGCGTCAGAAGAGCCGCCACCCTATCCGGGTCTGAGCCGCGCACCTCGAACTCGTTGTCAAAAGCGGGGTCCCCGAATTGGATGTCCTCGGCACCAAATAGCCTGGAGACCCTCGACGCGAACCCCTCGTGACGGACCTCCAAGCCTAGTCCAAGGCTGTGAGGGAAGCCCACAAAGTACCTGGTGCTCTTGCGCGTCTTCTCACCGCTGCCCCTGGAGGCGGTGTCCACGGTCACGGACATATTCGAGTAGGTGCCTCGAATCCGCCGCGGGGCGAACAGCCCGCCGGGCTGGAAGCGCAAGCCGAGGCGCCGGGCTGCCGCCGACCACGCCTGGTCGACTGACTGGGTTCGGGCAACGCCCAGAGCCCAAGCCATAACCCCAAACAGAACGAAGGCGCTTACGAGTTCCACGCCCCAACCTCCCCGCGGGCCTTGGACGGCGCCATGGCGCTACCGGCCGCTACGTCCAGACGTTACGTCACGGCGCCGCCTGGGTTTCGCCCCGTCGCACCCTGGTACTCGCTCCGGGGCGGCAGACGGAGGAACGGCCGGCTACATCCACAGGCCACCGCCACGTGATGCATTCGGCAATCGGGCGGTGGGCGGCCTCGACCCGAGCGACGTCCCACCCGCCCGCCGGCAGCCAGGGCAATTCCGGCTGCGGCAGGAGACTCCGTGGCCCTTGCCGGCGGACTGGCGGCCAGGCGGAGAGCCAGCACCACCGCCACCGGGGCGGGGCATCGTAGTATCATCCCCGACCAATGATCTCATTCAGGTGCCTCGCGGCAGGACGTCGGCCTCGGGCGGGCGCTTTGCCGAAGGAGCCGAGGGGCCCGGCGTGGCCCCCACCTTGATCCCGGGGCGGTTGGTCGCCCCGGCTGGTGCGCGTTGAACCGTCGACGACGACACCAGTCCTCAGTCACCCGCTCAGGCAACGCCCGCACCGGCAACGCCGGAGCCAGGCACACCCGACATAGCCGTCCACTTCCCACCGAGGGAACGCCCCATGACCAACCGGCCGCTGGAGGTCGCCCTCAGTCGCGACCTCGGCCTGTTCGACGTGACCATGATCGGCGTTGGCGCCATGATCGGCGCCGGCATCTTCGTCCTCACCGGCATTGCAGCGGGCGTGGCCGGCCCCGGCCTGGTGTTGGCCTTCCTCCTGAACGGCGTCGTGGCAAGCCTGACGGCCATGGCCTACGCCGAGCTGGCGTCGGGCTTTCCGGAGGCCGGGGGCGGCTACCTGTGGGTGAAGGAGGCCCTGGGCGGCCTGCAGGGCTTTCTGGGCGGCTGGATGAGCTGGTTCGCCCACGCCGTGGCTGGCAGCCTGTACGCCCTGGGCTTCGGTCGCTTCGCCGCCGAGCTGGTTCAGTTGGCTACGCCGGCCCCGGGCGGACTATCCGTCGGACAGCTGTCCTGGATCTTCACCCTGGTCGTTGTTATCGCCTTCACCATATTCAACTATCGCGGCGCCTCGGAAACCGGGATGATCGGTAACGCCGTGACCTTCGTCCAGGTTGCCACCTTGCTGCTCTTTGCCGGCTTCGGCCTCGTGGCCATGGCAAAGAATCCGGCCTGGACTGCCCGGTTCACTACCGACTTCCTGCCCAAGGGCTGGACCGGAGTCACCGTGGCCATGGGCCTCACCTTCATCGCCTTCGAGGGCTACGAGATCATCGCCCAGTCGGGGGAGGAAGTGAGAAACCCCCGGGTGGCCTTGCCCCGGGCGATTTTCATGTCCATCGCCTCGGTGGTGATCATCTACGTGTTGGTCGCCCTGGTGGCCATCGGCGCCGTGCGCCCGCCGCCTGGCATGGCGAGCTACGAGTTCCTGGGGCAGCAGCGGGAAGTGGCCATCGCCGCCGCCGCGGCACAGCTGATGCCCTTGGGGAGCATCATCCTGCCGGTGAGCGCCCTGGCCGCCACCATGTCGGCCCTCAATGCCACCACCTACTCCTCGTCGCGGGTGGCCTTTGCCATGGGCCGGGACCACAACCTGCCGCCGGCCCTGGCCCGGGTGCACCCGGTGCGCCACACCCCCCACTGGGCTGTCGTCGCCAGCGGCGTCTTCATCGGCATCATGGCCCTGTCGTTGCCCCTGGAGCGGGTGGCGGTGGCCGCCGACCTCATGTTCCTGGCCCTCTTCATCCAGGTCAACGTATCGGTGATGCGCCTGCGCCTGACCCGGCCGGATCTGGACCGGGGCTTCCGCACCCCGCTTTTCCCGGCTGTGCCGATCCTGGCCATTCTCAGCATGCTGGCCCTGACGCTGTTTCTCACCGTCCACGACCCCGCCGCCGCCCTCCTGGGCATCGTCTGGATAGGGGCGGGGGCAATCTTGTATCTAGGCCACTTCCGGGAAGTGGAGCAGTTCGAGAAACCCCGGGACATTCTCCTGGAGGAGGTCTTGGTGAGCCGGGACTACGCCGTCCTGGTGCCCGTGGCCACGGCAGAGCAGGCCCGCATCTTGGGCCGCATCGGGGCCGTGCTGGCCCGAGCCCACGAGGGCGAGGTCCTGGCCCTCCACGTTGCCCGGGTGCCGCCCCAGCTGACCCTGGGGGAAGGCCGGATGTTCCTCCAGGAGGGGCGAGGAAACCTGGAGACGGTGATCGCCCAGGCCAAGGTCCGGGATGTGCCGGTGCACACCATGATCCGCATCGGCCGTGATGTTGCCAGGGCGGTGCGCGACACCGCCGAGGAGAGGGCCGTGGACATCATCGTCCTGGGCTGGCCAGGGTACACCAACAGCGCCGGCCGGGCCTTGGGCAGCGTGATCGACCCCATCGTGGACAACCCCCCGGCCGACATCGCCGTGGTGCGTTATCGCAAGTACCGCCCCCTGCGCTCGATCCTGGTGCCCATCGCAGGGGGACCCAATAGCCGCCGCGCCGCCCGCATGGCCGCCACCATGGCCGCCGTCGAGGGAGAGGGGGCGGTCCGGGTCGTCGGCCTCCAGATCGTCCCCCCGGGGTCCGGGGAGGCCGGGCGGGCCCGGGCCGCCAAGACCATGGCCCATGCCGTCGACGGCATCGATCACGAGTTTGAGTTCGAGATCGTGGAGGGAGACGACGTCGCGGCTGCAATTCTGCTGGCCGCTCGCGGCCACGACATGATCGTGATCGGGGCCACGGACGAGCCCCTGTTCCGGAATCTGCTGTTGGGCAACATCCCGGAGGAGGTGGCTCGCCGAGCCGAAGTCACGACGATCATGGTCAAGAGACGGTCGGGGCCGGTGAAGTCCCTGTTGCGCACCACTGTGCTGTCGCCGACCACGGGGGACCGGGTGTCGTAGCTCGTGGAAACCACCGGGCCTCGGCCCACTTCCGGCCGGCGGATGCCAGGGGCCCCCGCCGGGCTCCACCGGCCACCAAGAAGCAAGAGGAGGTTCACCCGTGGCACTTGACTGGCGGTCACGCCCTTCGCATCCACTGCTGGCACTCCGGTCGCTGGACCGAAAACACTTGCCCCGTTGGGGCATCGCCGTGGGCGCCAGCGCCATCCTGGCTGCCTTGTTGGCCCTGGGGGCCCCATTCGCCCGACCTGCGTCCGCCGGCGGAGGGCCCGAGAACGTGGTCCTGATAGTCGATCCCGCCCAGCCCGACGCCCTGGAGGCGGCGCGCTTCTACCAGGGTGCCCGGGGCATCCCGGGTCGAAACATGATCTTCATGCCCCCCGGGGCGGCCGACTACGGCGCCCTGACCGAGGTGCAGCTGCCCGCCTTCCAGGGAGAGCTCACGGCCCGGGGCATCGACGACCACGTCGACTACGTGGTCCTTCCCCCGGGCAGTCCCTACTTCGTGTCCGCCGACGGCCTAGTCGACCCAGGGCCGTGCCCGGCCGCCTTCCGGCGAATCGCCTTGGCCTCGGCCTACACCCTGGCCCCGGAGGCCGATGAGATTCTCTCCGGCGGCCTGTCCGTCCGGGAGCCGAACCGCTTCTATTCCTTCCGGGATGAGCCCGTGGCCTTCGATGCCCGCACCGACTGGTACGGTGGAGCGGCTTCGACTTCGCCCGACGCCCGACGCTATTACCTTGGGTGGGCCCTGGGCTACAGCGGCGCCAGGGGCAACACCCTGGTCGAGACCAAGGCCATGATCACCCGCAGCGTGGCCGTGGATGGGATGCGGCCCGGGGGCACCTTCTACTTCATGAAGACGACGGATCGCGCCCGGAGCGGCCCCCGGGAGTTCCTTTTCCTAGCCGCCCGGGATGCCCTGGTGGCCCTGGGGGCCAAGGCCGAGATCATGGAGGCGGTGTTGCCCGTGGGCCGCCACGATGCCCTGGGAATAATGACCGGCGTCGCCAATCCCAAGATCGAGGAGGCCGACGTGACCCTGTTGCCCGGTTCCTTCGCCGACCACCTGACGAGCTTCGCCGCCAACTTTGGCGCCGGCCAGATGAAGGTGTCGTCCTGGGTCCGGAGCGGCGCCAGCGGATCCCTCGGCACCGTTCAAGAGCCGTGCAACATGGCGGGCAAGTTCCCCAATCCCCGGGTGTTCGTGTGGTACTACCAAGGGATGTCCCTGGGTGAAGCCGTGTTCCGCAGCCTGGCACTAGCGCCATTCCACGGCATGCCCTATGGCGATCCCCTGACCCAGCCCTTCGTCGTCCGCCCCACCCTGACGGTTCAGGTGCCCGCCGAGCCGGCCAGGGGCGTGATCCGGATCCCCTTCCAGACAGCAATGCCCGGCGGCGAAGTGGACTCCGTCGAGCTGCTGGTGGACGGCGTGAGGCTGGCCTCGGCCCGGCCTGGAAGCCCCTTGGTCCTGGACACTCGGCACCTGGCCGACGGCCACCACACCCTCCTGGCCGTTGCCCGGGAGGCTTCGCCGGTTGAGGCCCAGGGCCTGTTGCGCGGCCAGCTGGTCGTGGCTAACGGCCGGCACAGGGTAAGCGCAAAGGCGGCGGTTTCCACCGGCGACGAGAACACCGTGTACGCCATTTCCGCCACGGCCGACGCCCCGGCCGATGGCCAGGCCCCGGAGCTCCGGCTCATGGATGGCGAGAGGGTCCTGGCCACGGGCCGGGGACCCGAGGCCCAGCTGCCGGTCCTGGGCCGGGCCTTGGGGGTTGGATCGGCCAGCCTGCGGGTAGAGGCCCTTTACACCGACGGCACCACGGCCCAATCACCTGCCGTCGAGATCGGCGTGGCCGCCGCGGCTCCCGACGCGCCGGCGCCGGACTTCCCCCGGCGCGCCTTCCCCGTCACGGCCGATGTCGTGCCAGGGCGGCCTTCGATTCTGGATCTGCCTTTCATGGCGCCGGCAGCGGACGCAAGGGCGGTGGCACTAGCCGAGCCCAGGCAGGGAACCCTGGCCTGGGCTGGCGACACGACCATCCTCCGGCCCCGGGCCGACGCGACGGGCAGCGATGAGGTGTCCTTCGTGGTGTCGGATACCGTGGGCGCCTCGCTGCCGGCGACAGCGACCATCCGCTACTGCCCGGCGCCCAGGGTGGTGGCCCCGCCCCGGGACACAGTCGCCTGCGCCGGCACGACAGCCGTACTCGGGACGTCCGCCACGGGCGGCGGCCTCACCTACCAGTGGTATCGAGAGGGGCGCCCGATACCGGGGGCCCAGGGCCCGCGCCTCGAGATCCCGTCGGCCGGCGCCGCCGACGCCGGCAGCTACCAGGTGGTGATCCGCAACTGGTGTCGGCGGGGGGCAAACGCCATCCCGACGACGGGGGGGGATCTCGCGGGGGCCGGGGCCGGCCTCCCCCTGAGGCTGCAAAGGCAGCCCTGACCAGGGCCACTACTTCTTTCATTCTCGCGGGTGCCGGCGTCTGCCACTCCGACGAGTACCAGCGCTCGTTCATGCTGCGGGTTCCGCTGCCCACGCCCAGCACCATGCGTCCGCCCGACAGCTCGTCTATGTCCATGGCCGTCGACGCCGTCAGCAAGGGCGCACGTGC